>CANOPV010000010.1 GCA_947568605.1 uncultured Clostridium sp. | reverse complement strand
AAATTTTTGCTTTTATGCGACACGTTCGCGAAGCGATGGAGCAAAAGCAAAATTTTTAAATGTTTTAGTGAAGAATTGCAGTTTTGAAATTGTATAAATTAAAAAAATATAATAAAAAAATGCAATAAAAGGAGAAATTAATGAATTTAAACGAACCATTAGCATATAGAATGTGTCCAACAACACTAGACGAATATGTTGGACAAGAACATATATTAGGAAAAGACAAACTATTATATAGAACCATAAAAGCAGATAGGCTATCAAGTTTAATCTTATGGGGACCACCAGGATGTGGAAAAACATCACTTGCAAAAATAATAAGTAATACAACAAAATACAAATTTATAAAATTAAATGCAGTAACATCAGGAGTACAAGATATAAAAAAAGCAATAGAAGAAAGTCAAAATCTGTTATTAAACCCTAGTGGAAAATGTATTCTATTTATAGACGAAATACATAGATTTAATAAACTACAACAAGATGCCCTATTACCATTTGTAGAAAATGGAACAGTCATATTAATAGGAGCCACAACAGAAAACCCATATTTTGAAGTAAATAAAGCCCTAATTTCAAGGTCAATGGTAATAAAATTAGAACCGCTAAACAAAAAAGACATATATAAAATACTAAAAATGTCATTAGAAAGCGAAAAAGGCTTAAAAAACTATAACATAAAAATAGAAGATAAAACATTAGAAAAAATAGCAATAGTATCAAATGGGGATGTTAGAACTGCTTTAAATGGATTAGAAGTAGCAGTATTAACAACAAAAATGAGTGAAGACGGATATATCCATATAACAGATGAAATAATAGCAGAAAGCATAAATAAAAGAAAAGCAATATTCGATAAAAATGGAGACAGCCATTATGATAATATAAGTGCATTTATAAAATCAATGAGAGGTAGCGACCCAGATGCTACGATATTTTACTTAGCAAGAGCATTACAAGCAGGAGAAGACCCAATGTTTTTAGCAAGAAGAATTGTAATTGCATCATCAGAAGATGTAGGAATGGCAAATCCGAATGCACTAGTAGTTGCAACATCAGCAATGCAAGCAGTAAATATGGTAGGAATGCCAGAAGCAAGAATTATACTATCAGAAGCAGCAGTATATGTAGCAACATCTCCAAAATCTAATGCAACATATCTAGGAATAAATAAAGCCTTAGAAGATGTAAGTTCAAAAGATACAGGAGAAATTCCAATGCATATACGAAATGCACCAGCAGAGGGAATGAGTGGATTTGGATATGGAGTAGGATACAAATATCCACACGATTATCCAGGACATATTGTAGAGCAACAATATTTGCCAGATAAAATGCTTGGAACAAAATATTATGAATTAAACTAGTATAAAATTTAAAATTTAGAACAAACTAATTAAAATAATATTAATTATGCTAAGCGTGAGGGAAGATATATTTTTTTTCAAACTGAGCGTCTCGGGGGGACCGCTGAATGCTGTTAGATACGATAGTATCGTTACAGCATCAGTGGGAAGACGCGAAAATGAAAAAAAATATACTTACAGAAGAAAGCTTAGCAAAAGAATTAATTTTAATAGGTGAGTATGTTAAAAAAAATTTTAATTGGAATAATAGCTGGACTAATAAATGGTTTTTTCGCATCAGGTGGAGGAATGATATTAGTACCAGCATTTTATTATATTTTAAAATTAAATGAAGTCGAATCAAGAGCGACCTCTGTTTTTTGTATATTACCAATGGTATTAGTCAGCTCAATTTTTTATTATAAAAATAATTATATGGACTGGAAATTAGGAATAATGTGTGCAATTGGTGGAATTATCGGAGGGATTATTGGCTCAAAATTATTAAAAAAAGTAGACGAAAAATACTTAAAAATATCTTTTATAATATTTTTAATTTATGTTTCTTACAAAATGATATTTTAAAATTATAAAATTTTTATATTGTTTTCTACTTTGCTTTGTTCAATTAAATTAAACATTCAATTCTTCTAAAAAAATTATTAAAAAATATGCTTTTTTGTTATACAATTCTTTGTTAAAATTATTTTTTTAATTCATTGGCTCAAATTTGCTTTGAAAATTTGTCGCATAATTTTATTAAAAAAATAATCCTTTAACTAGAATTGTCCTAAAAAATTAAAAAATAATTTTAAGCAGAAAGTAGCGGAGCAGAAAAACATAATAATTCCGAAATTTCATAAATTATTAGATAATAAATAGCATTGTTATTTGTAAATATTAAATAATGGAGATAAAAATGGAGATTTTAATTGGTTTAATATCTGGAATTGTTTCCGGCTCAGGTCAAGGAGGCGGAACAATTTTAATTTTATGCTTAACATTATTTTATGGAATAGACCAACACAAAGCACAAGCAACAAACTTAATATTCTTTGTACCAACAGCAATATCGGCAATAATAGTAAGCATCAAAGAAAAAAATATAAAATGGAAAGTAGTTACGCCAGTAATAATATCAGGAATAATAGGGGCATTAATAGGAGCATATTTATCAACAAAAACAGATGTCAAAAGTTTAAAAAAATATTTTGGATATTTTTTAGCAATTATTGCAATATATGAAATTTATTGTTATGTAAAAAAGTATATATTTAATAAAAACACACATACTAAAATTAAAGGAGGATAGTAAATATGAAATTTGTCAAAGGTATGTTAATTGGTACATTAGTTTCTGCTGGTGTTGTTATGATGTATAATGAAAATATTAATACAGGTAAAAAGAAAATAATGAAAAAAGGAAAACAAATAGCAAAGAAAATGGGAATAATCTAAATGTAAAAATTCACGGTAAAAAAACCGTGAATTTTTACATTAAATTAGTTTATTATTGTTCGTTTATCTCTTCACAAACTTCATCTTCTGAACGGTCACATTTATCTTTTTCTATTACGCAATCACATTTATCCATTTTTACGCCTCTTAAACATTTACCTTCGTGATGAACTTTTGAGCAGATTTTGAAATGTTTTACATCATCCACCCAAATCTGAATAGCATAAGTTTTATTAGGACAAAGAGGTCCAAAAACAAATTCTCCTTCTTTATCTGTAAAAGTATGAGAAACAGGTCTTCTTTCTTCTTTTCCACAATCATAAATTACTTCAATAAGTTTAACAACTGCATTTTTTACTGGCTCTTTATAACAATTTCTTACAACACCATAAATAACATTTCTATCATCTTCTGGTAATAAAAAAAAGTACCAATTTTCTATAAAAAAATAATTTTCATATTATAGTCTTTATCTATATATATTTTATCAATTATAGATAGCCAAATTCTTCTTTTTTCTTGTCTATTAAGTTTATTATATATTAATAAGAAATCACTCGCTAAAAATGATTTTAATGGTTCTATATTATTAATAATTTTTTCTTCATTTGGCAATGAGTTTAATTCGTTTAATCTTGTAGTCAATTCTTTATATTGTTTTTCATAATGTTCTATTTGTATCATATCTCTTACATATAAATCTCTTAATCTTTCTAATTGTTTGTTTATTTTATTTTTTTCGTTTTCTGTATTATTTTTCTTTATTTGTATTTTTCTTGTTTCACAAATATCAATATATTTTTGAATTTCATCATTTATATTAGCAAGAAGTTTTTTTTCAATTTTAACTTCGTTTAGATTTTTCATATTATTGCATCTTTTAGTCATTCTTGCTTGATTACATAGATAATAATATTTACTTGTAGTATTAATTGCTTTTTTATATATCTTACCACTTAATTTGTGATTACATTCTAAACAACGCAACATACCACTAAAAATTAAAATATCATCAATACTAACTCTTTTTCTTTCATTTTTTTGTAATAAATTTTGAACTTTATAAAACAATTCTTTTGAAACAATTGGAGAGCAAAAGTTTTCTATATCTCCATATTTAGTTTGCTTTATTCCAATATATAATTTGTTATGTAAAAGCCTAAAAGTTTGAGAATAATTAAGTCCTTTTTGTAATGTAAAATTTTCAAATGTCTTATAGACACTATTAAATTTAATATAATATTCAAAAGTATCTATAACAAATTGCCTATATGTTTCATCTATTACTAACACTTTTCCTTGCTTTTTATATCCGATTGCAATACTACCGCTAACAATTTCTTTGCTTTGAAGTTTTGTTTTAAAAACTGATTTAATTCTTTCGGAAGTTTGAGCAGATTCATTTTCTGCAACAGAAAGCATAATATTTATATGTAATCTACCATTTGCAGTAGAACTGTCATATTTTTCAAATACAGTTGTCCAATATACTTCATTCTCATCTAAAACATCTAATATTTTATAATAATTTCTAACTCCACGAGAAAGTCTATCTAATTTTGTGATTAATATTCTATTAATTTTTCCTTGTTTAACATCTTCAAGCATTTTTTGAAGTGCGGGTCTTTTTAGGTTAGTAGCAGAAAAGCCATCGTCTTCATATATTCCTATAATATGAAAATTATTTGATAGTGCATATTTAGTTAATTCGTCTCGTTGTGTACGAAGACTGTCTCCATTAATGGCTTGTTCTTCTGTTGATACTCTAACATATAAAGCGACTTCTTCAACTTTTTTTGTAACATCATTCATATTATTATTTATAATTTTTTCCACAAAAAAATACCTCATCTTTTTATTTTAAATATTTTAGTTTTTATTATAAAAAAGATAGCCCACGAATGAGTTATCTTCTTGTCTTCTTTTTGTGTTGTGATTAACATAAGTTACCAAACTTTGATATTTTTATTTTAATATATAATATACTTATTGTCAAGATAAAAATTAAATTTTAAAATAATTATTTTCTATATAATAGTTATAAGCCTTTTTTATTAATTATTCACTAAAATTTAGTTCTTTTGCAAATTCATAGGCATATTGATAGCCGTTTTCATAAAGTTAGTATAATTTAGTCCTATACAATTCTTTTCTATCTTGCCTATAATTGCCTTATTTTCCATTTTAAAAGGAATTACAGATATATTCTATTTTTCTGCAATATCATATAATCTATTTAATTTCATTTTAGCCTTCAATAAAAATATTGATAAAATAATAGATTTTTTATTATATATTAAATCTAAACTTTATCTTTTTATATTACAAATAAACTACCAAAATATTATTTTTTTGTTACAATTTCCAAAAATTACTTGAAATATTTTAATAAAAATTGTATACTATATGTAGTAGAGTTAACTTGCGAAGGAATAAGGCTGGGTTCCCGAATGGGAGTAGATATACATTTGTATATTTAGAATCCTTTGCCCCTGGGGTTAACTCAATTTTTACGTTCTAATTTTAATTCTTCAATTAAATTATTATTATCTATTAGTAAATTTGTTACAAAATCAACTAATTTTTGAGAGCAAATATATCTTCGAGAAATATTATGAAAATAAAAGTAGTCTTCATTTGTTTTTAAATTAAATTTATTACAAATTAAACCGAAATTTGTTTGATGTAAGTTAATGATTATATTTTTTCTTTTTAAATTATTCATAATAAGTTCTCTTGCATTTTTTTGAGAGTAGGGATAAGTAGTGTTTATATCTTTAATTTTATCTACAATATAAATAGCATCTTCTGCATTTTTTGAAATAGAGAAAGTTAATTGAGAATCTTTTAAATTTTTAACTACTTTCAAATTTAAGTTTATGTTTATTGCAAGTTTATTATTATTTTCATTTTCCAATAAATTATTTGTTTCTATTTTTAATTTTTTATATTTATTAAAAATTTCATCTCCATAAGCACTTAGTATTTCAGTATCATTTAATTCAGTGCAGTTTGTTACCAAAGATAAAAAGGATGTATCAATATTTTTTGTAATATCAATATTAAAAAAGTCAAATAATTTTTGTGAGTAATTTAAAGTATTTGCTTGAAGGAAAGGTAAATATATATTTTCCAATTCTTTTATAATAAAATGAGTAGATGTATTTCTTAAATCAACTATTATTTCCAGATTTTTTCTAGTAGGGTCATTTTCATTAGTAAAAACTTTTTTTATACAATCTGATAATGCAATAGTTCTATTTGGTTTATCTTTATAATAGATACTTTCATTTCCATTATTTTTTATCAAATATGATTTTAATAATAATTCCCAAGCATTACAAATGAAAAATGAAAAACCTTCTAATCTGTATTTTATAGTTGGTTTATTATATACTTCAATGGCTAATAAAAAAGCTTCTTGTGATTTTTCTAACATTTTATTTATTAATTGGTTATTGTTTTCCATCACTTCTTATCTCCTTCAATTCTTTTTTCATCTCTTTATAAAATCTTAATGCGTCAGAGATTCCCTCTTATGCTATATAATAGCATTCAATATACTTACTACTAATGCCTGTTTTTTGCTAAAATTTATGTATAAAAAATATTTTAACATTACAGGAATTATTAAATAACAAAATACAGTTATGATAAAATTCATTATAAATAATATTATTTCTTCTATTTCCATTTACAAACTTCAATTTAATTATTTACTATATAAAATTTTATACACACATTGCTTAAAATTTATTATCCTTGCAATTCTTTCTTCTTTTGTTTTAGCAATATAATCATCACAGAAATTAATTTTTGTAGCACCTAATTTTATTTCTTTTACAATGTGCCCTGTCATTATTAGATTTTCCATATTCATCTCCTATTTCATTTCAAATTTTCCTACATACTTACCTAAAATTTCAATAGATGTAGTTTTATCATAAATCTGTATTTCAAAACTATTATCATTAGACTGCGGTTCTAATATAATTAAATCGTTTTGTTTTCTAAATTTTTTTAATGTTGCTTCATCACCATTTACTAAAACTACTGCTATTTCTCCATTTTCAACAATATCTTGTTTATGAATAAGAGCAAAAGCACCATTTTTTATTACTTTATTCATTGATTCTCCATTAACACGTAAAAAGAAATGTTCCTCTGGATTTATTATATTAAACAATACAGGGTCAATAGGTAATCGTCCTTCAATACACTCTTCTGCCCAATTAGGTATACCAGCAGATATGCGACCGATACACAGGACACATATAATATTGAGAAAGTTCTTTTTTTATAATATTATTCTTATTTATATTTTTAATAGCTTCGAGCAATCCAGTTTTAGCAATACTGTCTATATCTCTGTCTTCAATTAAAGTTTCATATCCATCTGGCTCACAGTTATTATCATTTTTGGTTATCAAGTAGTTAATTTTATTTAACCTGGCTGATTTGTCATATTCACTGGATAAGTCTGCAATAATTTCAAGACCGTTTATTATTTTTTTTCTTTCAGAAACAGGAAGTTCTTTGAAGTTATCAAGTATATTTTCAGGTTTTTCACCTTCAAGAAAACTAATAGAAGTTTTTTTGAATGCATTAAATTCTTTTTCAGAAAATTCAAGAGGCTTTAAGTATCTAACCAAAGTATCTACATATGAAACTTTATCAATATTTCCTAATAAATAATCAACAGACACTTTACAAACATTTGAAATTTTAAGTAAGGCTTCTACTGATGGTTTTGCTCTACCCGTCTTCCAATCAGTAATATTACCTTGACTTACTCCTACTTTTTTTGCAAAATCCTTAGCAGTCAGATTACTATCATTTATAAGTTTAAAAATTCTATCTACTGTAGTCAATTCGAAACCTCCTAAAATATTTTTTTTAAAAATCGAAAATTACTATTGACATATTCGAAAATTCGATATATAATTACGATATCAAAAGTAAAATATAAAAAATTTATTAGCAAAACGCACTATTGAAACTTGGCGGTATCAAATGCGTTTCACTAATTCCAAATACGAATAATTAGGTTATTTGCATTATATAGCAATATAACTGTATTACTGTTACCCTAATTCGTATATTACTATTTTACTATAAATATTTAATTTTGTCAATAAAAAATAAATAGGAGGTGAAAAATTTGCAAGAAATTAAAACTAAAAATATCACAGTAAGCAGAATATTTAGAATAATAAAAGAAAATAAATTGACCGCCAAAGAATTTGCTAAATCTTGTTCATTAGCACAAGGGAATATTACAGACTGGAAAACAGGAAGGTCAAAACCATCAATAAATGCTCTTAGAAAAATATCAAAGAAATATAAAGTTCAAATTGAATGGCTTATAGGCGATAGCAAATATAGAACAAAAGAAGAAGAATTTAAGGAAATGTATGAAAGAGAGGTGAAAGCAAATGAATAATATGACAACAGTTCAAAGTAAATTGCCTAATACAATAGAAGATTTAAAAAAGTTTATTTTAGTAGGCAGAGAAAAACTTACAGCAGTTAGAGCAAATATAAGGGCAATAGATAAATTGCAATTAGCAGAAGATGTAAGAGAACAGAAAAAAGAAGAAGCACAGATGTTAGCAGAAGCATTACTTGACGCAGAAGTAAGAATTGGAGATTTATTAAAAACAATACCAAAAGCAAAAAAAGGAAATCAATATACAGGAAAAATGGTGAGCGACACTGATGTCGATAACCAAAAGCCAAAGAAACAAGTAATAGAAGAATTAGGATTTAATCAAAAGCAAGCAGAAAGATTTGAGACACTATCTTCTAATAAAGATTTAGTAGAACAAGTAAAAGCAGAAGCAAGAGAAAATGAAGATATACCAACAAGAAGTAGAGTTCTACAACTTGTTAAAGAAAAATCTAAACAAGAACAGTATATAGAACAAGAATTTAAAAAAATAGAAAATGAAAAAGCAATAGAACTTAATTATCATAATGCACTATTTAAGATTTTAACACTAGATATAAATGAAGTGGATGTTCAAATATGGTTTAACGGAATGATGCAGGAAGAAAGACAAACATTAGAAAATGATTTAGATGAAGCAATAAGTAAATTTCAAACAATAAAAGCAATAGTTGAGAAAAACAATAAAATAAGGAGGATAAAGTAATGGATATAAAAGTAAGAAATAAGATTTTCAATGAAATAAAATCAAATGGAAAATTAGAAAAAAATTATGTTGTGCATTTAATAAAAACTTATGATGATAGACCAAATGTAGATAAATTAATAGAACAATATTATAAGTCAAAAGCAGATAGAATAATGGCTAGTTTTAAAGATGAGAATGGTATAAGAGATTGTTTTGCTGTAAAGGATAGTCAAAATAAAACAAAATACATAGATATATCTAAACCTAATCTATTATCTAAAAGTGATATAGATATAGTTAGAGATAAACAAATTAAATTAAGAAAAAAGAAAGAAGAAATTATAAAGAAAGTAGCAGTTTCTCAAAAAGTGATTACAGGTCAAATTCAAATACAAGATTATGATAAGGCTTTAAAAGAAGAGTTGAATAGAGAGGTAATTTAATGGAAGAATTTATAAATGATATGGCAAAATAGATAGCGATAACCATATTAAAAGGAGAGCAAAGTAATGAAAAGAACTATGAAAGAATTAAAAAATAGAGTTAGCAGACCTAACATCAACTAACTCAGCATATAAAATTAACTCAAATATATTTTATTACAAAAAACAATAAAATGCAATAGTACATTGAAGAAATAAATAGTTTATCAAGCAAAATACAGTAATATCAATGCTTTGAAATTATATAAAAATATTTAAAAAATTTATTGAAAACTATTGACAAAATAAAAACTACGTTTTTATCAAAATAAAAAGTTATATGTATGATATTACAAAATATGACATAAATCGACAAGAAAGGAGAAAAGTATGTTAAGTGATGAAGAAATTAATAAAGGGCTTGAAAAAGCAATAGAAAGATATGCAAAAAGAGAAGTAGATAAAAAAAGAGCAACAGCATTCTACTTATTAGGCACATTAAGTGGAATAGCAATTACTCTTATTACTATTTTAGTAATGAAATTATTGCAATAACTAAATCAAATATGGCTAAAACAATAGCAATTATTGATAATATATTGTTTTTAAAATACATTTTCTTTTTATTAGTTTTAGTAAGTTCTATATGATATTTTAAAAATTCATTGTTCAATAATTCACGTTCTTCATTAGTTTTACATTGTTTAAGTCTTTGTTGATATTCAGTGTCAGTCATAAAACAACCACCTTTCGACAAGATTATAACATAGGTGGAAATAAAAGTAAATAATAAAATGATAGGGGTGAAAGAATGGAAAGAGTAACAACATTAACAATTTTAGAAACAGCAGAAATAATAGAAAAAGGCAATTAATGTGTAAGAAAGGAGGACTTGCAGTTTGAATACACATATAACGAGGTGTATGAAAATGGAAGAAAAAACAATTATGACAGAAGAAAATATCAAAGCAGTTTTACAGGAAATGGCAAACATTATCGGAGAAAAACAAGGAGTACAAATAGTGGTAAATATAAAACGAAAGGAGTAAACAAATGAAAATACCAAAGAAACAATATAAAAAAATAAGAAGACAAGCAATACTAGATGTGTTGTTATATCAAGCATTTATATTAGTAAACAGTGCAATATTAATTTATGGAATTATATTTTAGAAAGGAGGCGAGAATATGCAAGTAGTATTAGGAATAATTTTAGGAATTATTGTAGCATTTATCTACATAAGTTTCTTTGGAGATGACAACACATACAAAATAGATGAAGCAGAAGCAAGAAATGTAGAATTAGCAAGAAAATTAAAAGAAGCATTAGATGAAAACAAAGAAATTAAAGAATTAAGAAAACAAGCAGTACATAACAGCACAACAATATTAAATGTAAACAGAAAACAAGAAAAATTAATAAAAGAAATAGAAGCATTAAGCACAATAAATACATATGATAACGAAAAAGCAGTTTTAGGCAAAATAAAAGAGTTAGTTCACGATTACAAATCTAAAAACTAACTCAACATATTAAATTTGACTTAAAAATATTTTAGCACAAAAAAATAAAAAATACAATAGTACATTGAAAATTAAATAGTTTATCAGACGAAATGCAGTAATACCAATACTTTAAAATTATATAAAAATATTTTTAAAAAATTTTTGCAAAAAGTATTGACAAACTCGTACGAGTATGATAATATATAGACATCCTAAGGGAAGGAGGTATAAGCCAATGATAAAAACAATAAAAAGAGTGCTTGCCCACCGCCAAGTAAGACAAGCACAACAACGTAGATTAGAAAAAAATCATAAACAATTAAACCTAATCTACCAAGGCTTAGAGATGAGAGGGTAACCTCTCACTCTCTACCAACTTTCATTGATAGTAATAACATTATATCATTATCGTAACGCTTTTGTCAAATATCAATGAAAGGAGACAAAAATATGGAGGAAAAAAAAGTGAAAGTAATCTTATATAAAAGTGGAGACGGATACATAACTCCAAGAGTTCCAATACCTATAAAATGGTTTAGAAAAATGAATTTGTCAGAAAATGAATTAGATGTAAAAGTTACATTTAATGAAAAAACAGGAGAATTAATAATTAAAAAAGACAATTAAAAAAACTACTTACAAACTGCTATGGTCTGGTAAACTTGACAGTTTGAAAGTAGCACACGAACTACTTGAAAAGTAATTCTATATATATTATATAGTAAAATTACACTTTTTTCAAGTAGTCTAGTAAAGATATATGAAGGGAGTGTATTTTTTATGGAAGAAATACTAGAAGAAAATGAAAAATTAAAAGAAAGAATACAAGAATTAGAATTATTACTAAAAAGAAAAAGCGGTAGTAATACAAGAGCGTATGACGAAATAAGAACGATGATAATAAGTAAAGTAAATAAAGAGGTAATAATACCAGAAAATTTAGAAGAATGGCAAAAAAGAGATGATAAATCAAGAGCCGAAAGACAGATAATGAGTGATTTAAAATGGGATTTAAGAATTAGAAGAATACAAGATTTTAGAGACGAACATATAGAACAAGCAAAAGAATATATAAATAAATATATTTTATCAGAAGAATTAAAGAAATCGAGGTGGGCGTAAATATGGAAATAGAAGAAAAAATAGAAAACTTAGAATTAGCAATAACTGAATTAGAAATAGTAATAAATACACTAAAACAATATGAGGAATACGGAAAGAATATAGACGAATTAGAATGTGAAAAAGCAGTATTAGAACTAGATTTAGAAGCATTACAAGTAGACTTAGAAGAATTAGCAGAAGAAGGAGAAAACGACA
>CANOPV010000009.1 GCA_947568605.1 uncultured Clostridium sp. | reverse complement strand
GAATTGAATATTTAATCTAATTAAAAAAATAATTTTAACGAAGAATTGCTTGCTTAATTTAGATTTTAATAAAATTAATATATTTTTCTAGGCATTTTTAACTAATTTTAATAATTTTAGGTATCCCACACATATCAAAAATCTTTTTAATACTAGGTTTTACATTTATCATTTCTACGCTTCCGCCTAACATTTTTGCTATTTTATATCTTCCTAATAACATCCCTATTCCTGCACTATCCATAAATGTAACTCCATTAAAATCGAATACTGTTTTTTCTGGCATATACTTTTCAATTTCATAGTCTGCTTTTCTTCTTATTGTTTCAGTGGTATGATGGTCAATTTCCTCATTGATTTCTAATAATAATAACTTGTCCTTTGCAATATATTTACTATTCAAATTTATTCCTCCTCTTTTACTTTTTATATTATATATTATACATTAATTGTAAAATTTTTCCATAGCGAAATTATAGAAGTTTTATCGATTTTTGAGAAGTTTTCGACAAAAAAAGAGCCACATTATTAATGTGACTCGAACAAAGTGGCTTCACCACGCGGGCGATTGAAATCGCCCCTACATTTATTAAAGTCTAGCCTTCGAAGTGCGGACGGCTACAAGCCACCCCTACAATTTCTCTACATTTTGTAATTTTACATTTTTAGGACAATTCGAGTTAAAGGATTATTTTTTTAACATCTTTTTTAATGAAATTCGAGCTAAAAGGTATTTAAAAATTGCTTTTGCGTGCGACAACTTCGCGAAGCGTGAGGCGAAAATTATTATTTTTGAAAAATTAGTTTGCAAGTTCGGAGGCGGGGAATACCCGTGAGCCTGGAAAACTAATTTTGAAAAAATAATTTTTAGCCGAAAAAGCGTAGCAATTGGAGCCAAAAGCATATTTTTAAATATTTTAGCGAAGAATTGTGGCAGAAATTTCTTATAATATAAAGCATTAAATGCGTAATTGGTAAAATTCCAATTACGCATTTATGTATAATTTTATTTTTATGATACTGTTGTATTTGCATCATCAAATGGTATAAATCTATTTACTACATTTACTATTGGTGTTTCTGTATTATCTATTTTAAATTCTTTAAATGATTGAGTGATTTTATTATCAACTAAATCTTCTACTTCTTCTTGTGTTGCTTGTTCTGCTAGAACTAATTCACTTACTAAAATTTGTTTAGCATTGTTTAACATTTTCTTTTCTCCTGTTGATAGCCCTTTTTCTTTTTGTTTAAAACTTAAATTTCTAACAACATCTGCAACTTCGTATATATCTCCTGATTTCATTTTATCCATATTATCTCTATATCTTTTATTCCAGTTTTGAGACATTTCTGTTTGATTTTCTTCTAATATTGTAAATACTTTTTGTGCTGAACTTTTATCTATTATTTCTCTTACTCCTATTTCTTCTGCTTTTGCCACTGGAACCATTACTTTAACTTCACCTGGCATTTTTAGTATATAATAAGATTGTTTTTCTCCTAATATATCTTTTTCTTCTATTGAGTCTATAACTCCTGCTCCGTGCATTGGATATACTATATTATCTCCTACATTAAACATATTTATTGCTCCCTTCTAGTCAATTAAAGTAATATAATTATTATATCAATAAAAAATTACGATTGTACACTAATCTTCTTTTTCTCCTTTTGTAAATCGTAATTTATTTCTTATCATTAACTATATATATTATACTACAAATTTTGGTAAAAGTCAAAAGATTTGGAAATAATTTTTAGAAAATTTTTATGATATTCTATAATCTTTATATTGTAAACACTTTTCTTCTAAAACTTTAAAATTGCATATATTGAAATTTTCTTGTGTTAGTTTATTTAATCCTAATCTATATACTTCATTAGCCAATTTTTGTACTTTTTCTATATTAATATTACAATAGTGTAATTCTTTTCTTAATAAAATTTTATATTTTTCATCTTCTTTTGAAAAATCTTTTAATTTTAAACAATCATTTGGACAAGGAAACATAAATGAAAATCTTAATGAAGAAATAGGCTTATTTTCTTTACTTTTTTTATTTTTATCCATTATTAAAAATGTAGTATGAGTTTTTTTATTATATGATGAAACTGGTGCAAAATAACTAAAATTATTAATTTTAAGTACTACTCCACAAAAAAATTTTTTATGTTTTTTATAATCTATATTGGGTATTTTATTATCACCAAACTCTTTTAAATATTTAATATAATCTCCATCTACTTCATAAAACTTTAACATAAACTACCTCCTAAAAAATGCAAAATGGGGGCTAAAATTACATTTAATTTTAACCCCCTAAATTAATATCGCTATTTTTTATGAGTTGCGAAACACTCGAATATATCGTTCGCCATTTTTTATGAGTCGCGAAACACTCGAATATATCGTTCGCTATTTTTTTTATGAGTTGCGAAACACTCGAATTATTGAATAGCCATTCTTTATTAGTATATTCATTATACTATTTTTTTATTACTTATGTCAATATTTTTTTAAAAATTTGGTACATATTCTTCTTCGTGTTCTCCTAAGTCTTGCATATATCCATTTTTAAAATCTAATTGATATATATATTCTTCTATTTCTTCATATTCTTCTTTTGTTAGTTTTCTATTTATATATTCATCTTCTTTTGCTTTATATGTTGGGAAGTATTGTGCCATTATACTTACATATACATTTTCTTCTAAATTTTCTTTTAGCCATTTTAAAATTCTTTTTGAATTTTCTATATAATTTGGTAATACTAAATGTCTTACTATTAAACCTTTTTTTATTATTCCTTTTTCATCTAATATTGGTGCTCCTACTTGATTATACATTTCTTTTATTGCTTGTGTTGCTATTTCAAAATAATTTTCTATATTTGAATATTTTTTAGCAATATCATTGTCTGCATATTTTAAATCTGGTAAATAAACATCTATATATCCATTTAGCATTTTTAAAGTTTCTATGTTCTCATATCCATTTGAATTATATATTATTGGTATATTTAAACCATTTTCTCTTGCAATTTTTATTGCTTCAATAATCTGTTCTACATACATTGTTGGTGTTACTAAGTTTATATTATTTGCTTTATTTTTTTGTTGTGATATAAAAATGTCTGCTAATTCTTCTATTGTAATATATTTTCCTTTTCCTAATTGACTTATTTTATAGTTTTGACAATATTTACAGTTTAAATTGCAATTTGAAAAGAAAATTGTTCCTGAACCGTTTTTTTCCACTAATACACGGTTCTTCATAATAATGTAATGATGCTAATGCTAATTTAATTTTATCATTACATTTACATTTTCCTATTTTTCCGATTTTTCTATTTACTTTACATCTATGTGGGCATATTTCACATTTTTCTAACATACTAATATTACCTTTCACAATAAAAAACAAGAAAGGGTACAGTGGTGTCTATCTTCCGGGTATTCCCGCAAACGGTGCCCCTACATTGCTTTACTATTTTTAAATATTTATAAATACATATAACATTCCTGCAAAAATAAAAATTTTGAGGTGGATTTTTATCCACCTCAGAATTTTTATCGTAGTCTTATGCTAGACCATATTTTTTCTTGAATTTATCTGCTCTACCACCTGTTGTATTTTGTTTTAAACTTCCTGTCCAAAATGGATGACATTTTGAACAAACGTCTACTTTTATATCTTTTTTTGTTGAACTTGTTTCTATAACATTTCCACAAGCACAAGTAATTGTTGTTTTATTATATTCTGGATGTAAGTCTTTTTTCATTTATGTTCACCTCTCTCTGATTTCTTGTAATATATTATATAATATCATATCATATATTTATTTATAAATCAACATATTTATTTTTATTTTTTAATTTTTTCTTTTTCTATTTCATATTGATATTGTGCTGTTGCTTTTAATTCGTCTATAACTGCTACTTTTTTTACTAGTTTTGATACTATATTAAATAAGCACGCTACTATTAAAATAACAAATATTACTTTTTTCCAAATTTTTGCTATCATATTATTTCTCCTTGTATTAGACACTATATATATTATACTACAATTTTGTTTTTTGTCAATGCCATTTGACAATTACTTTGGAAATAACAAAAATCTCAGTTTACGCTATTAATATTCTTATTAATGCTAATACTACCGCTCCTGGTACTCCTAACAATGCTACAAATAGTATTGTTATAAAGTTTAATCCTATATGAAAATTAAATGCACTACCTATTATATTTATTATATATATTAATATTGCTCCTAATATTGAATTTCCTATTAATTTTAATATACTTTTTATTGGTAATACAAATACTTTTCCTAAAAAAAATAATATTATTACTCCAACTAAATATGGTATTACTGTATTTAATTCCACTTATTAACCACCTCGTCCTATTTCATATTATGATTAAGTGGACAAATTTATAACTATTTTTTATACAACTTTTGTGTCTTCTATTTCTAAATCTTTTATGAAGTCTAGTATTATACCATTTTGTTTTGCTTTTCTTAATAGATAATTATATTTTGCTTTTTCTGCTTTTATTTTATATAGATAATAATCTATTAGTTCGCCTTCTGCATATTCGTAGTTTCTATTTGCGACTTCTAAGTTATTTCTAGTTAGTATTATACTTCTTACTAGGTCTTTTTCATAATCTTTTTGATTTTTTTCAGTTATTGTAGTTTCTCTTGAATATTGTTCAAATTTCATAAACACACTCCTATTTGTTTTTTTATTTATTTATTTTACAATTCTTCGCTAAAATATTTAAAAATATTTAAAGCGAAGCGTGAGGCGAAAATTATTATTTTTAACATTTTAACGACGCGCAGTTTGGGAGGCGAAGCCGACCAGTAAGGCGTTTAAAATGTTAAAAAAATAATTTTAAGCCGAAGCAAGCGGAGCATAATTGCAAAACTTAATTATTACAATTATATTAATAAAAAACGTTATTTATTCAAAGTCTTCTAAATATTTGTTTAAATTCTCTGTTCCATATATCTCTATTTCACTTTTTAAATGCGATATATCCGTTTGAGTTAAATATCTAGTTGATATTGATGTTTTTTCTTGTAATTCTTCTTTTCCATCTTTATTTATTTTATATACTGCAATATATCCATCTAATTCTTTTAATTTATAATGCTGATTACAATTATCGTTTATTGTTTTTATGAGTATTACTTCTTTTTCTGAAAATACATATATTTCCCAATCTTTGTATTGTTCAGATAATTCTTCCTTTGTTAGATTTATTAATTCTGCTGGTAATTCTACATATTCATTTACACTATGACCACATTTTTCATAATATTTTCTTAATACTAATTTTGTGTTTGGCGTTATTTTTTCTTCTGATGAATTTGCATTTATACTCTCATTTTCTATTTTTAATGTATTTTCTTCTTTTGGTATGTTTTGACTATCATACATTCTTTTTACATAATAATTGTTTTCTTGTTTTTTATTTGATATTTTATATATATACATTCCCGTAAGTATGGAAAATACTATTATTCCTATTATTAAGAGAATAATTAATGTTTTTTTACTCATAAATTTCATTCCTTTTCATATTTTATCCATTTTTTGTAGTATTTACATTTTTTACATTAATTATTCAAAAAAAGAAAGCAAAATCTCTTTCTTCTTTATTTAATAACTATTGCCTTTGATTTCTCCTTTCAAATATTTTTTAATTCAACATTTTATTTATCAAAATTTTTCCTTGGTTATTTACTTTTATGATAATTTCTCCATTCAAGTCTGTTCTAAATATTTGTGCTCCGCATTTTTCTAAATTTTTTATTACTTGTTCTGATGGATGTCCAAATGTGTTATTTTCTCCTACTCCTATTAATACTATTTTTGGTTTTACCGCTTCTAAAAATTTTTCAGTAGATGACGTTTTTGACCCGTGATGTCCTGCTTTTAATATAGTTACATTTAATATATTAGTATTTTTATATAAACTTAATATTTCATCTTCTGCTTCTTTTTCTACATCTCCTGTAAATAACATACTAAATTTTCCATATATTAATTTACATACTATTGAATTGTTGTTTATATCATTAAATTTTAAATTTTTAGTTGGATATAGAATATCGATATATACATATTTATCAAATTGAATTTTATCCCCTTTTTTTACGATTTGTACTGGTATATTTTTTTCTTTTATAATATTTATTATTGTTTCATATTCACTACAAATTTCTGCTTGTTTTGATATAATAACTTTTCCTACTTTTATTTTATCTAAAACAGCAATAAAACCATTGCAATGGTCAGCGTCGAAATGTGAAATTATTATATAATCTAACTTGTTTATACCTCTATTTAATAAATATGGAACTAAGGTACTTTCTCCTACATCAAAACTTTCTTTTAATTTACTACCTCCACTATCTATTAATATTTTTTTATTTTTTGGTGTTACTATTAATGTGCTATCTCCTTGACCTACATCTATAAAATAAATCTTCAAATCGCTTGGTAATATTTTTATTAGATTAAATATCAAAATTATAATTAACAAAACTTCTATTATTTTTTTATAATGCTTTTTAATTGTATCTTTCTTTAAAATTGAAAATCTTAGTGATACTATTATCGCATAATAAATTATTATTAAAAATATATTTGGTGTGGTTATATAGACTTTTGAAAATGGTAATTTAGAACAAATTTTAACTATGAATATAAATATTTTTAGAATAAAATTATAGAGTAGAAATCCGTATTTGGCTAAATTTATTGAAATTAAACCTAACATTATTAACATATATCCAAATATTATTATTATTCCTATTAAAAATCCTGCTAGAATATTGGAAATAAAAAATGTGAAAGATATTGTATTAAATTTTAACATCATTATTGGTAATATTATAATTTGCGCTGAAATTGTTACAGATAACATTGATATTATTAGATTTTTTAATTTAGAATAAAGGGCACAGTGTCGCGTCTTACGGGTATTCCCTTTAAGCGTTATGCCCCTATGCTTTTCTACTGTTTTGTAAATATTTATAGTCAAGCATAATTTTTCTATTTTCTTTTCAAATAAAACAATTCCTATTGTTCCTCCGTACGAAAGTAATAGTCCATTATTATTTATTGAAAATGGATTATTTATTAATGATATTAATAGTGATAAACTTATGCTTGTTACTATATCTAATTTTCTACAAAAAAGACTGGCACTGATTAATATAATTCCCATTATCCCTGCTCTTACGACTGATTGAGATAAACCTGTTAATATCATAAAAAATATTAATATTAGAATTGTTAATATTTTTGAGATTTTTTTATTTATTTTACTTTTTTCTAATATAAATGTTGCTCCTATTATTAAATATGATATATGTGTTCCTGATACGGCTAAAATATGGTATAGATTGCCTGTTTTAAAATCTTCTTTTAAATCGTCATTAATATTTTGGGTATCTCCTAATAGTATTCCTAAACAAAGATTTTTTGTTTCTTCTTCTAATGATTTATTTACATTTGAAGTTATTTTTTCTTTTATATTAAAAATTGCTTTTGATATAATGTTTACATTATCTTTCTTTATTATTTTTATTTCTGTTTCTGGTGTAAAACTTCCATATATTTTTATTGTTTTTAAGTATTCTTTATAGTCGAAACCTTTATAGTTTCTTCTTGTTGTAGGTTCTATATATGTTCCATTAAAACTTATTTTGTCTCCATATTGTAATTTGGCTTTATTTTTTTTGACATTCAATAATAGATGTGTATTTGCATATTTTTTATTTCCATTTATGCTTTCTATCTTGATTTTAGATGTGTTTTTGTATTCTTTTTCTTGTGTATTACTTACTACTGTCGCAATAACTTTGTATTCTTGGTTTTTTATATACATTGTATTGTATTTTTTATTTAAGTATGTAATCTGAATGTTTGAGATTATTGCTGTTATTGCTATTAGTATTATTATGTTTTTATATGGTTTTATTTTTTGTTTATTTATTTTATATGTTATAGGTATAGATATTAATAAAATAAAAATTATGGGGATTATATTTATTTTTAAATATAACCCCCATATTATTCCTATTATATATCCTATAACTGCAATTAAAATTGGTCTTTTCACTTTTTCTCCTTTTTAATTGCCCCCAAAATATTAAGTAATTTTAACATTACAATTACTTAATTTAATTCATTGCATCTTATCCATCCATAGTTATTTTCTGAATTTACATACGCCCATCCATTTAAAATTTGTATTATATATATTTGTTTATTTGGCTCTATTGTATGTATTTTACTTGCATTTATTAATGGTAATATATAAATTTCTGTTTGTTCATTTACTGTTTTATATGTGTTTATTTCAATTGTTTCCGCACTTACAGGAACTGTATTTTCGTTGTTTTCTGGGTTCGGTGCCCCGAACCCCTACATTGTTATTTTCTTCATTTATATTTTCTGTTGGTGTGTTATTTTCTACGTTATTATTTGTATTTTCATTATTTTCTGAAACTGCTGTATTTGTAAGATTATTATTTACAGTGTTATTTTCATTTGTTGTGGTGTTTGTAACGTTATTTTGTTCTGTATTATTATTGGTGTTTGGTGTGGTTGTAATATTATTATTTGTTGTGTTATTGTTTGGTATTGTTGTGTTTGTATTAGAATTTGATGTATTATTATTTACTTCGATGTATCTTCCATATACATATCCTGTATTTCCTTTATACTTAACTTTATACCAGTTTTTGTCGTCTCCTACATTTGCTTCTATTATTTCTACTTTTTCGTCTTCTGAAATTAAGTCTACTATTTTTGAATCTGTCGTTGGTTCTTTTCTTAGTCTAAGTGTTTCTGTTATTATTGTTGCTGTTGCTGCTATACTTATAATTTTTGTACACATTATACAAAAAAGTGCTATAAATAATATAATTGCTACTTTTTTTACTATTTTCATAAAAATTCTCCTTTTTACTTGATGTTTTTAGTATATAGGTTTTTATGAAAAATGTCAATAAATTTGGGTATTTTTGTTAATCTCTTATTTTACAAAATTTTTTAATTAATTTTTATTTTTACATAACAGCGTTTTTTATATTTAATAAATTATTTTATCATCATCCTACCAGTAAGGCGTTTAAAATGTTAAAAAAATAATTTTAACGAAAAATTATAGAATAAAAAAGCAAAACTTTCTCATATTACATTTATTATTAATATTCCTACTGATTGTATTATACATAAGTTTAATAAATTTGATGTTAATAGATTATTTGTTGTTTCTATTACTCCTTCCATTTCTTCATCATTTTTATTGTTGTATTTTTGTGATTCAAAAAATGTTATTATTTCTGGTATACTGGTTACAAATCCTAATGCTACTCCTAATATTGCTTGTGGTATATTAAATAATAAACTTAATTTTTCTACTACACCACTTAATAAATTTCCAAATATGAATAATAATGATGCTATTAATATTAAATAAATTGTGTATTTAAAAATTATTTTTGCCTTCCTTATATTCTTTGTTTCTTTATGTTTTTCATTTTCATTTTCTTCATATTGTCTTAAATATATACTGTGTGAACACTTATTTATTGTATAAAATAATATGAATAATAATAAAAATAATGGTATTATTTTTAAATTTAAGTCTATATTAATTTTTAATATTATAAATGGTATTATTATTGTTAATATTGATATTAATAAATCTCCCTTTAATGCTTTATTTTTTAGTTTGTCTGTATTTTTATTTAATGTTATGGCTAAAATATATAATATTAAGTTTATGAAGTTTGAGCTTATTATATTGTATATACTTGTGTCTATTAATCCTATTATTGCTGAAAATGATACACTTAAAAGTTCTGGCATTGAGGTTGATATGCCTGTTATGCTTCCTATTGTTTTTGATTTTAGGTTTAATGATTTTGCAAGTTTTCTTAAAATTGGCACTAATATACTTTTTGATATAAATACTATTATTAATGAATATGTTACAAATTTTATAATTTCAAAAAATAAATTCATTTTTTTCTCCTTGTATTGAAATTCACAGACTAAAAATTTAAAGTCCGCTCAGGTTGTTAATATTTATTTTTTTCAAGTTCTGCGCAGGGAGGCTCCCCGAGTGGCAAGACCCTAGGCGAGTGGAGCAATCTTTGATTGCGACAGCAAAGAACAAGAAAAAAATAAATATTCATAACCGTTGCAGGACAAGACTATTTAAAACTTGTGAATTTCATATAAAATAATTTAATTTTATTATTTGTTTATAATAAAATTTAATGTAATGATTTTTATACATATTTTTTCCTTTTCTGTTAAAAATATATTTATAAGATTGGAGTTATTATGGATAATTTTAAAAATTTTATAAAACAATTATTTAGTTATCAAGAGATAAAAAAATATGAATTTGATTTAAACGAACATCCATTAGAAAATAATAATGAAGATGTTATGGATGCTACATTAGAGCCTTTACAAGATATAAAGCAATCTATTTATAATAGTCTTAGTGTAAATTTAGAATATGTTAAATCTAAATATAATGTTCTTATAAATAGTGATATAAAAATAAGAGAATTTTATTTAACGGCAAGAGATAAACAGTATTCTGCATTTTTGCTTTATATTGATGGTTTAGTCAATTCGGATTCTATAAATCATTTTATATTAGACCCTTTAATGTTAAAAAATCAATCTAATACTTATGATAAACCAAGTGAAGTAGTTTCAACTGCTATTTCAAATAACATTAGTGTAAAAAGAATAAAAAAATTTAATTTGTCTGATTATATTTATTCTACTTTAATGCCTCAAAATGATTTGAAAAAATGTGAATCTTTTGAAGATGTTTTTGAAGATATTAATATGGGTTCGTGTGCTCTTTTTGTTGATACTTTAAATATAGCGTTTGTTACTGATATTAAAAAGTTTGATAAAAGAAGTATTGCTTCTTCTCAAAATGAAACCGTAATTCGTGGTTCTCAAGAATCTTTTATTGAAAGCATTCGTACAAATACTTCTTTAATTCGTAGATTAGTTAATAATGAAAATTTGATTATAGAATCTACAAGCGTCGGTACAATTACTAAAACAAAATGTGCAATTTGTTATATCAATAATTTAACTAATAAAGATTTAATTTCAGAGGTTAAATATAGAATTAATAATTTAAGTATTGATTATCTTATTTCTTCTGGTCAATTAGAACAATTGATTATAGATAATCCAACATCTTCACTACCACAATTAATTGCTACTGAACGTCCTGATAAGGCAGCAACATATCTTCTTGAAGGAAGAGTTTTAATAATAGTAAATGGAAGTCCTTATACTCTTATTGCACCTGGTACATTTTTTGATTTTATGTATTCTACTGAGGATAATAATTTACATTACAAGTTTTCAAACTTATTAAAGTTTATTAGGCTAATTGGTTTAATTATTGCTCTACTTTTACCTGGACTTTATATGGCTATTACTAATTTTCATCAAGAATTAATACCTACTGAATTACTACTTTCTATTGTTGCTTCAAGAAATAATGTTCCTTTTCCTATTTTTGTTGAGCTTTTATTAATGGAATTATCATTGGAATTAATTAGAGAAGCAGGAATTAGGGTTCCTTTTCCATTGGGACAGACTATAAGTATTATTGGTGGTCTTATTTTGAGTGATGCTGCTGTTAGTGCAAATATTGTTAGCCCAATTTTAATTATAATTGTTGCTATAACTGGAATATCTTCTTTTACAATGCCAGATTTTTCATTGAGTTTTCATTTTAGGATTTCTCGTTTTATGTATATACTTCTAGGATATTTTGGTGGTTTTTTGGGTATTAGTTTAGGTTTATTTTTACATTTTGCAGTTTTATGCCACTTACAGTCATTTGGAGTTCCTTATTTATCTCCTTATGTTCCTGTATCTAATAAAAATGGTAATGAGTATTTTATGAAGCCTATATGGAAAAAAGAGAAAAGAATGGATGCTCTTAACCCTGAAAGAGTAAGAAAAGAAGATTCAATTAGCATTAAATGGAAACACGAATTTTAAAATACAATTCAAGTTACTGAATTATTTTTTAGTGAAATTTGCTACGCTTTCTTCGGCTTAAAATTATTTTTTTGACATTTTCATTAAAACCCTCTGGCACTTCGTGCCACCTCCATTATTTAAGGA
>CANOPV010000008.1 GCA_947568605.1 uncultured Clostridium sp. | reverse complement strand
AATCAATTATACACCCTCCACGCTTTTGTGTCTATATATCTATTCTAACACCAAGGAATTTCTTTAATGTAGGTAATTTATATACTTTTTTAAATATGTCTACATCATTATTTTCAAATCTTATTGTTTTCATATCAAATATTAAATGTTCTTTTCCATCTCTTGTAGATAATTCAACTATTCCATTAGCAATATCTTTATATTGAAAATTATTAAGTAATATATTAATATTTTCATCAACTCCATAAACTCTTTTTTCTCTTAAATCAATTCCCATCTCATATAAACTAATCTTTTGATATTCGTTTGCATTGCAATCAAAGAAATATGCTATATTATTTATATTTTTTTCTACAAATTTGTTGATATTATCTCTAAATATCCTATCTAGCTCTTTATATATACTCTCTTTAAAATCTACTATTTTAACATCACTATTAAATATTTCTTTGTCTAATTCATCTCTATAATTAAAATCTTTAATTATATTTTGATATAGGCAAAATATTTGATTCGGTAATTGTTTTAAATAGCACCAATGACAAAGTTGTAAGAACTTATTATCATATCCTTGCAATTTAAAATCCCTTTTATTTCCTAATAAAATTACATTATCTAAATGTATTTCAATTGCGTTTTCAAATTTCATTTGTATCTCCTTGATCTTCATTTTCTAATTCTTGATTTGTAATATTACAAATTATTCCTTTATTTTCATTATGAATTATTTCATCTAATTGTTGTTCTAATGGCTTTAAATTTTCTGTATTTATACTAATTTCCGTTTTTCCGTGTCTTAAAGCTTTTAAATTATTAATATCCACTTTTTCTCTATTTGCTTCATCATAAGATAAATTTAATAAATTTCGATTTATCGAAAATACTCCATTATAGAAATCAATAATGTCTGTTATATCTGCTTCAATTTTTATTTCTGTATTATCTTTTAATAATACTGTAATTGTCTTTTTATCTTTTAAAAATCTATTAATTTTCGCTATCTCATTATAAAAAGGGGGTGTTATTCCTAGTTCGTATTGTTTATATGCTAAAATCTTACACAAATCCACTTCGCTATAAACTAAATTCATAATAGTAGAAGGTTCTGTTAAGATTTTATTTTCTTTCATATCTATTTCTACTATTTTTTCTGAATAATAAGCAGAAGGTTTATATTTAAGTTTTGATTTGTTTATTTCATCATAAATACAAAATGATGTATGAACTTTTGATTTTTGTTCTATACTTGCATTTTCATTAAAAAAATCAATGCCAATATCTGAAATCTTTAAAAATTCTGGATTAGCATAATATTTGTTTCGATTTGCGTCAGTATATTCGTCTTTTTCAAAAAAATATGAAATATTATTGATATTTTTTCCAATAAAGCTATTTAATTCCTTTTCTAACAATTCCATAAACTGCAATCTAATCATTTCTGTAATATTAACTATTGGTATTTCTTTTTCTTTTATCTCTTCTGATAATTTATCACATTCTATATTTAAACATATTAATTGGTCTGGTTTATCCTTTAATCTACACCAATTTATTTTAAATTTTGCTTCATTCTTGAACCCCATATAAAGTTCTTCTTTATTTGCCAAAAGTTCTACTTCTCCAAAATCTATTATTGTTGCATTTTCTAATTCCATTTTGTCCTCCATATTACCCTAATATAAAATCAATATAAGCACTATTTAGATATACATTTTTAGTAATCTTATCTTTCTTTATTTTGATAAGTATATTTTGATTTTTATTATAGAATCCATTTGTAGTTTTTATTGCAAACATATTTGTAACTGTTTTGTGTTTGTAATTACTTAAATTAATTGTATTGTGTTTCTTACTTAGTCTAACAACTCTTATTAATTTGAATCCATTGTCTGTTTTAACATATACTCTTGCTGTTGTTTTTCCTATACAATAAACAACTACTAATGCTATACCTAATCCACTTATAATTATTGTAGGAACTGTATAATCTTTTGTTTCTTCAATAATTTCAATTATTGGTTCTTCTTGAATTTTTTCATACTCTAATGTATATAAATAAATAGGATCTTTTCTTTCAACACTTCCTTCGTATGTAACAGTTATTTCATAACTATAAGGATTATTTCTTGTTACTACTGCTTGATATATCATTGTACCTTTATAAGTTATTGGTACTTCTTGACCATCAATATTTTCTGTTTCATCATTTTTCCAATTAACATTAATAAGTGAATATGTTACGCCACCTATAACTTTTTCTTTTTCAATATTATCTAAATCATTTTTGCTATATTTATTAAAGTTAATTTTCTTTTCATCAATTGCTTCATATTTTCCATTGCTAATTGTTTTTATATCATAATCTTTCAAGGCAATTACACCAGAATACTCTTCATCTTCATAGTTTAGGTTATCTCCAAAGTGGCTTATAATAGATTCTTTTGTATTACTCTTAATTACATCTTTTTTATATGCTGTAACTATTTTTGAATTTTCTGTATCATCTTCTTTAAAATAATTTGATAATTTGTACTTAGTTTCGTTCTCTTCCATTTCTTGCTCTATTGATGTTAAAAAACTACTTTCTTCTGATTTTAAAATTGTTTTATTTATTGTTTTGTTATCTGTCGCATATACATTCGACATTAAACACATTGCTAATAGTCCTGTAACTAGACCACTCTTAATAATACCTTTCATAATTCCTCCTAAAAACAGCAAAAAAGAAAGCTAGTTAAATTTCTCTAATTAGCTCTCTCATTCACATATAATTTTTGATATTAATATTTTAGCACTTGAAAAATTGAATGTATACTGCAGGATTTTGCAAACTTTTTGCAAAAAATTATGTTTACTGAATGTTATATTCAAATATATCTTTTAGCTCTTTATTATTTTTAGTTAAATATGTTAGTGTTTTTCTTCTAATACTTTCTTCTATATTCCTATTTGATTGTATATTTTTTTGTTCTCCTACCTTATCTATGGTATTAATTAATTTCATTATTGCATTCCAATATTCTTCTGATTTCTCTTTATTTGAATTATCTACTAATCTGCAATATTCTAAATTAAATAAGAAATCTCCAGTATGTTCTATTAAATCATTTTTTATTAAAATTTCTTTTTCTATTTCATTGCAATTTCTTAAATTATTATCATAAAAATCATTTTCATACTTCATAATAGTTTTTATTACATTTTTATATCTACAATACTTTCTTGTTTCTCCTGTTTTATTTATTATATCAACTAAAAAACTCATACCTTGATATATTGGTTCTATCATATAAAGTTTTTCATCTTCTTGTTCATAATATAGACTATATTCTAGTAAAGTCATAAAAGAAAAACAAATCTGTTCTTTTATATCCATCAATTCATTGTATAGCAATTCCTCAAAACTATATCCTACTATGTTATATTTTTTAGCTCGTTTATCTAAAATTTTACATTTTACTAATGTTTTAGCAACATCTTCTATTGATATAGTTTTGTTACTTATTTTATAATAATTCATATAATCTGTTATTACATCTACTCTTAACATTGTATCACTCCATAATTTCATTACTCTTTTTAAATTCCATAAATATTAGCTTTTAGTATAACTTTATTGATTTTGCTCGTGTCATTTAATGGTATTTCCCAACAGCTACCTAAAATAGACCTTCCTTTTATATATTCTTTTTTAGGTTCTCCTAATATTTTATATAGTCTTCTTTCTAAATCAACTCTATTTGTATAGATAGACATTATTTTTTCGCTATATAATACATTTATTGTTGTTTCTGTTTCACATTTATTAGCTTCTTTGTATATTTTTCCCATTGTAATCCCCTACTTTCTACCATCTATTTACTCCTCTTTTGTAGCACTATATAAAATATACTTATTATAAGCTAGTGTCCATATTTTAACACATCAATTTAAAAAAGTATAATGCAAGATTTTGCAATGTTTTTGCAAAATCTTATGTTTACATTTCTATAATTTCTTTTCCAATCAATATAATCTGTTCTGCAATTGGTTTAGTTTTTACTTCAATAATACAATTGCCAATTTTACTTTTGCATTTTCTATGTCTTACTACTGCTAATCCTGTAGTTATATTATCTTTCATTCTTCCTTTTGTTTCATTAAGAATCTTTGCTGTAGCGTCATATATGTAATTATAATCATTACTATTTTCTTTTATAGAAATATCATTGATTATGCAAAACATTATCATAGTCTTTAATTCTTCAAATCCTTTAAAATTTCTGCCATTTATAGTTAATGCTTTGTCTATTTTTAATGATATTTCTCTTTTAAAATTTTCCTTGCCTTCAAATTTATTTAATCCTTTATCTAAATTTGAATCATTTTGCTTTTGAACTTCTTCAAATTTTTTCTTTCTTGATTCATCATAATAGTTAAATACAATAGAAAAAGCAATTGCCCTTATATCTTCTGTTTTTGTGATTTCTTCTACTTTTTCTTGATTTCCTTTGATAATGCCCTTTTTTAAGTCTACTATAATTAGTTTTTCTGCTTTATTGTTTAAGTTCTTAACTATATTCATTCTTTGATTTTTAAATACTACAATTAAAATATTTATATTTTCTATCTTATCAACTTTTTTAATATCATTAACTATTTGTGTATTTTGTTTAAAAAAGGTACATTCCTTTTCAATTGCATATTTTAAATCATTTAAAATTTCAGTTTCCTTACTATAAATTACAATATTAACTACATTATTATTCATTATCTTCTCCTGTGTAATAAAGAATATTTTAAGCAAATTTTATAGTGTTTTCATTAATCATTTCTATGTCTTCTTTGATTTCATTAAAAGTATTTATATTATCTTTAAATATATCTGATATAGAACCTATCGTGCTGAATGGTTGCTCTCTTAGTTTTTCTAAACTAATTATTCCATTTACAATTAGATATTCTTTTAATTGTTTTATAAATTGAATCTGTTTACTATTCAATCTATTGTCATTAATATATTTCGAGAATATTTGATTTGCTGTTTCTCTGTCTAATCCTACTAAGTTTCTAACAACTTGTACTACATTTGAATCTCCAAAGGCTTCAACAAAGTCTTTATTATTTCCTAATTCTTCAAACATAATTCTTTCTAAATCTTCTTTTTCTATTTCTGTTAATATTTGATTATGTTTTATTTTATAAATAACTAAGTTATCCATATTTCCTTCTAAAAATTTCTTAACTTTCTTTTTATAATCTTCAAAGTTATCTCTGTTAATATTCTTTTGTTCTTCATCTACTATAATTGTATCTTCTATATCTACATTCCATATCTTTCTTGGTGGATTCTCTATAAATTTTATTAAATCTCTTAACTGTGTTCTTACATTCTCTATATCAAAAAATGAAGCTCTTTCCCAATATCCACTATTTGCTGTCATTTGTATAAGTTCTGCCTTTTCTTTTATTTGTGTAATAGTTCCTAATTCTTTTAGTTCTTCAATTAATGAAACAATGCTATTTATCTGCATACTACAATATTTATTTTTCATTTTTCTTACTTGTAAAGAATATACTAAGTTATCAAATCTTTTTGCTGATTCATCTATATCTGTAACAATAAATATTGGTGTTAGATTTTCCTTTATTTCTACTTTATCTATACTTGATATACTATTCCAATTTTCGACTTTGCTATATTTGTCAATATATTTCTTTTTAGATCTTACAATAAAACTTTCATCATTTAATTCGTTTATAGCTTCTAAAAATTCTTGTATTAGCTCTTTTCTATATTCTACATATTGGTTTATACTTTGATAATCTAAATTTTGTAACTCTACAATTAAATCAAGTTTTGAATTGAATATTTTTTCTGTTAATCCCTCTGTTGCTCCTGTTTCAATTCCCTTTGCATTTTCCTCAAAAAACTCAAAATTATTACAACAATCAAAAATATAAAACTCTTTTTTGTTTACTCCTTCGCCAAATACGTTATCACATAAACGTGTTCCTCTACCAATCATTTGCCAGAACTTAACTTTTGATTTTATAGGTTTGAAGAATACTAAATTTAATATTTCTGGAACATCTATACCAGTATCTAACATATCTACTGAAATTGATATTTGTGGTAATTTTTTAGGATCTTCAAATAATTCTATTAATGTTTCTGCATAATTTACTTTATTATCTATTACTCTTGCAAAATCTCCTTTATAGTGTGGATATAAAGAATTAAATACTTTCTCTATTTCCTCTGCGTGATTATGATTTCTTGCAAATATTATTGTCTTTCCTAACTTATCGCCACCTTCAACTTTTAGTCCTTTTTCCATTAATGTTTCTAAGATTTTCTTAATAGTATCTTTATTAAATAACCAGGTATTTATTGCTGAAGAATCTATCTCCTCTGGAACATTTTCGTCTTCTTCAAATAAATTTTCATATTCTTCTTTTTCTTCATCTTTTAACTGACTATATTTAATTCCTCTTTCTAAAAATTCTGTTGAAGTTTTAATATTATGATAATCTACTAAATATCCATCATCTATTGCTTCTTGATATTCATAAGCAAATGTAGGAACATTGTTTTCTAATTCAAAAAAACTATATGTATTTCTATCCACATCACTTCTTGGAGTAGCTGTTAATCCTACTAATAATCCATCAAAATATTCAAATATTGACTGATACTTTTTGTATATACTTCTATGAGCTTCATCTATAATTATTAAATCAAAGTGTCCTGGTGTAAATAATCTTTTTCCATCTTTATTTCTCATATTGTCTATTGCATTTATCATTGTTTGATATGTAGAAAAAACAATCCTTGAATCCTCTGGACTATCTTTTGAATCTAGTAAATTACAGCAAGAAACATCTGGAAGTAATTTAACAAAATTCTTTTTAGCTTGCTTTATTAGTTCTGTTCTATCTGCTAAGAATAAAATATTTTGTACCCAACCTTTACCAGTCAAAACATCTACTAATGATATAGCTGTTCTTGTTTTTCCAGTTCCAGTAGCCATAACCACTAATGCTTTTCTATGTTTATTTTCAAAGGATTCACATACTCTTTTTATTGCTTCTAATTGATATGGTCTATCAGTAATTTTTGTATCTATAAAAATATGTTCTAAACTTTGTTTTGCTTTTCTTCTATTTACTAATCTTTGTAATTCGTCTTGCGTGTGGAATCCTTGCACTCTTCTTTCTGGATAATCTAAATTATCCCAAAAATAAATTTCTATTCCATTTGTATAATATATAACAGGTCTTTGTCCATATTTTTCTTCTAAACAGTCTGCATAAAGACTAGCTTGTTGTTTTCCTTCGTGAGCATTTTTACTACTTCTTTTTGCTTCAACTACTGCTAACGGCAATCCATTTTTACCAAATAATACATAATCTACATATCCTATTCCTTCAGCATTTTTCATTCCTTGTACTTCTAGTTCTTCTGTAATATTTTCATTAAAATCCCAACCTGATATTTGTAGATCTAAATCAATGAATTGTTTTCTTGTTTCAAATTCTGATAAGTCCTTTATCTCGAAATTTTTACTCTTTTGCTTACTTTCTCTTTCTTCTGTTAATTGCTTTCTTAACTCTTCATTTTCCTTTAAAGTATCTTCTAGCTTCTTAGTTTGTTCTTCTAATTCTTGCTCTAATTTTTCTCTTTCTGCTAGTTTTAAATTTTCATTGCTTTCTTCTGGAAGTTTGTTTATATCAAATTCAATTTCTTCATAATTTTGGTCATAATTAAAATATATCCATTTCATAAAACTAAATAAACATTTTAATACTAGGATTGCTTCATCTCTTGAAATATTGCTATTTGTATGAATTACAAAATTTCCTTTTTTAACAATAAAATCAATTCCTTTTCTTACATCTTCATTTACTATATTTTTAAAAGTTATTGTATGTATAAGTGATGATAAATTGTTTTGATATGGCATAATCAATAATTTATCATTAGCATATAACCACTTTACCCCTAATTCTAAAGCTTTTCTACTAAGCATAATACACGTTACTGGATTTGTTTCTAATCCTTTTTCTGCTTCAATACTTGCCTTTGCAAAACTTCTAAATAATTTATTATTTTCTAAAAAATCAAAATTTGACATATTTCTTCCCCTAATTAAAATATTTATTCATTAAATTTTCTTTTGTTTTTTTCATTTCTTCTAAGTTTTTTTGTATTTCAAATTTCTGTTTATCGATTTGTTTAACAAAATCTGCAAATTGATTTTGTAGTTCTATTGGTGGTAATGGAAAATCAAATCCACTTAATTGTTCCTTATTAACCTTAGGTATATTAGTTCTTGAACTATAACTCAAAATATAATTCAAAAAATAATCTGATCTTAACACAAACACTAAATATTCCTTCTTGCATTTTTCATTAGTTAATATCGGATAAGAATCTGCTGAACATAATCCTTTAAAATCAGGTGTAGCAACTTTATTGAGATTTGGTCTTATCTTACTATAAATAATGTGTCTTTCATCAAATATGTATTTTCCACTTGTTAAATTAGATTTTTCTACACTAATATAATTGATTAACTTGCCTGTATTCTTTTCTATATTTTCTATTCCTATATGTGGTAATTCTGCATACTTTTCAAAGTCCTTAGTCATATTTGTATCTATACTTGCAACTTCTAAAATATTTACAATCTTCCATTTTTTATTATTGATTTCTAAATCACCAAACATCTCGACAAACTGAGATTTAATTAAATCTTCAAATAAACATTTTTGTTCTTCCTTTAAATCTATTAGTTTTTGCATTTTATTTAATTTATTTACTATTTCCTTTTGCGTTTCCATATCAGGAACAACTATCTCTAATTCCTGGAAGTCTGTTTTATTTATTATTGGAACAACTGGTGCATTAGCTTTTTTTCTTAAATAATCTGCTTTTGATATTAACCAATAAGCTAAATATCTATTATCTATAATATCTTTATTTGGTATAATAGCATTTATTTGTTGATTAAATGCACTTTCTTTTTCTACTATTCCTACTTTTCCTATTATTCCTATACAAGTTACAAGTACACTTCCTTTTGGTAGTATTCTTGCTTTTTCTTTTGCATTGTTTGAAATATAATTTACTGATTCTTCAAAATCATTTATTCTACCATCTTCAAAATCTGTAGGCGTAAAGAAATTAATATCATTTGAATCATAGTAATCTTTATTTTTCTTGCTTGGTGTATTTCCTGTTACTATTATTCCTACATCTTTCAATTTCATTTTACTTATCATAACATTTCCTCTAATTCATCTAAACATTTTAAAAACTCTTTTTCTTTCTCTCTTAATCTTTTTAAAATTATTTTTGGATCTTCATACTCTTTTTCTTCAACAATTATTTCTTTATATTTATTTATTGATAAATCATATCCATTATTCACAATTTCTTCTTTTGTAACAAAGAAAGATTTTTCAGTTTTTAATCTGTTCTGTTCTTCTTCTGAAAATCTATTATCATATCTTTCAATAATATCTGGTATATCATTTTCATTTACAGGTTGTCTTTTATCATCTAAGCTATATCCATCTGCTGTCATATCATAAAACCACACTTTATCTGTTCCACCTGCATTTGTTTTCGTAAATATTAAAATAGCTGTTGATACTCCTGCGTATGGCTTAAATACACCACTTGGCATTGAAATAACTGCTTCTAATTTATGATTTTCTATTAATTCTTTTCTTATTGCCTTATGAGCATTAGAACTTCCAAATAATACTCCATCTGGTACAATTGAAGCACATCTACCACCTATTTTTAGTATTTTTAAGAATAATGCTAAAAATAATAATTCTGTTTTCTTTGTCTTATTTGTCATATCTAATAATTTCTTTGATGTTATATCGCTATTTATAGAACCTTTAAATGGTGGATTTGCTAAAATTAATGTATATTTACTTTCATCTGAATTATCTTCTGATAATGAATCTTTATATTCAATATTAGGATTTTCAATTCCGTGTTGTATTAAATTCATTGCACTAATTCTTAGCATTGTTCTATCCATATCAAAACCATAAAACATTGTATTATTAAAATGTTGCAAACTCTCTTCGTGATTGAATAAATTCTCTTCATTATTTCTCAAATATTCCCCTGCTTCAACTAAAAAACCTGCACTTCCACAAGCAGGATCTACTATTACATCTTTGCTATTAGGTTTCATTAATTCAACCATCATTTTTATAATGTGTCTAGGTGTTCTAAATTGTCCGTTTGTTCCTGCAGTAGATAATTTAGATAATAAATATTCATATAAATCTCCCTTTGTATCTCTACCACTCATATCTATTTTATCTATTGAAGTAACAACTTTTTGTAATACTATTGGTGTAGGTACTAAAAACATTGCGTCTTCCATATATTTAGCATAACTTGAATCTTTATCACTACCCAAGCTTTTAATAAATGGAAATACTTTCTCTTGCATTACTTTAAACATTCTTGAAGCTTCATAATCTTTGAAAATACTCCATCTACAATCTTGATGTTGTTCGTCAAATATTCTCTTAGATTTTATACCTAAAAGAACATCATCTCTTTCATTTTTTAATTCTATATCATCTAATCCTTTAATAAATAGCAAATATGTAATTTGCTCTATACAAGTTAAAGGATTTGCTACTCCTCCTGAATGAAATACTAACCATATTTTATCTATTATTGATTTTATATTATTATCCATTTTCCTATTGTACTCCTTCCAGTAGTTATTGTATCACAAATCGTTTTTTTCCTCAATAAATTTGTCTATTTTTGGCAAAAAATAAAAGCCAAAATCAAAATCGGCTTTCATATATTTAAAATTAATTTAATGCTATTTTATATCTAACTTCAAAATTGTAATTTATTATTAATCTCCAAATGCTCTACCTGCAATTATCAATCCTGTTGTTACATCAACATAAATCGTAACTCCACATCCCATATCATTTTCTCTTTGAATAGCATAACATTTTCTTTTTATATTATCATAAAATTCATTTCCTTGATAATAATATCTAGTAAAATAATTATTTGCAACAATTTCTTCTATTTTTATTGTTTCTGAATCAATATCGTCGGTTCCTTCTCTAGCAATTCTACTTTTGGATTCTTCAAATCCTTTTTGAGCAATTTCTTTTGCTTTTTTCTCTGTTATTTTTACATCATTATTATTTGGTATATAATTTTCAAAATCTGTTAAAAATATTGTACTATCTAAATCATTAACAGCTTTATAGTATGGATCACTTTCAATTTTTTTCTGTTCTTTTTCTTTATTAACAAATTCAACTATTTCATCAACATTCGATTTAATATTAGATATATTTTCTTTTTGCTGTAATACACCATCTTGTAATTCTTTATAATCATATTTCAAATATGCTATTTCTTGCTTTAATCTATTATTGCTATATATTAAACTTCCAAAAGTTATTAAATCGATTATTATTGCTAAAACAACAATTATTTTTAACCCTTTTTCTTTATTCACTGTTTTATCTCCCTTACAAAACATAATTTATGATTTTTTTCTATAATCTTCTAACCAATTTTGAATAATTACCAAAGGAGATCCTCCATTAGGATTTCTACCCTCATAAAATACATATTCAATATCTTTATAATTACCATTTCTAATTTCTTCTCTTTTTAAATTTTTATATGTATTATGATATTTTCTTTCAGTACCTAGAACTATTGTATCAGTATAATATATTCCATTTTCAAAATTTACATCTATTATAGTAATTTCTCCTTCATAGTTACTATATACCCTTATAAAACTATTTTCTCCTTTTTGTGTTTTTTCTATGAACTCATCTAGTTGATTTTCATTAGAAGATACTACTTTATTATTTTTCAATGTAAAGCAACCATCTTCTATTGCTGTATTAACAGAATAATCCAAAGGTAATTTTGAGATTTCTATAACATTCTCATTCCTAAACTCTTTGTGTTCTATTGTTATCTTTACATTATCTTTTAATTGTGAATTATCAACAATAGCATACCATACATTTGTTGTATCGTTCATATTTGGACTTTCTTTTTGTTTCATTATGATATTAGTTGTAGTTTCATCAGCATAAACATTTGAAATTTCCATATCAATTTCATCAAAATCTCTATAATTTTCATTCGCAATAATTACAATGAAATTTTCATTAAAATTAATTTCAGAAATCTCTGGAAATGTTGATATTCTTGATTTGTATTTTTCGTAATCATTAGAATTTGTTATTGTTCTATAATATAATCTTACATCATCTTGCCAAGTCATATCATTAGCCATTAAGTCTGTTTCATAATCTGTATATCCTCTACCATCATCAAATAATCCTCTTGTTTCTATTTTATCTTGTTTTTTTATAAATGTATTATAAATTGTAACTCCTGCAAATGTTATTCCTGTTAAACTTACTGTTATACAAAGAATGACAATAACTACTTTTAGTATTTTATTCATATCATCAAATCCTTT
>CANOPV010000007.1 GCA_947568605.1 uncultured Clostridium sp. | reverse complement strand
AATTTATTATACACCCTCTCATAAAATGTGTCCATATATCTATTCTAACACCAATACGTATCATAGAAATATATCATTGTTCCACCTTCTTTATACATATCACTTCCTATTCCACCTTCTTTACTATCCTTTTCAGCTTGCTCTATTATCTGCTCCATTGTTATTCTATCTATTTTTAATGCTTCTACTAAATCTATTTTTTCATTATTTATATCAACTTTTGCTTTTTCTATTCCATAATAATATATATCATAATTATATTTCTTATCTAAATCTGCTACTGTAATTTTTTGTTTTTCTTTATTTTCACTTTCAATAATATCTAACAAATAATTAAATTCATAATTATTTATAACTTTTGTATTTTTTCTATAACCTGTAACAATAACTTCATTTAATGTTCCTTCAACTGCTTCTCGTAAATATATTGACGTTCCTTCTTCTGATTCTTCTATATCTATCTTTTTAAATCTTGCATAATGATATGTTCTATCTTCTACGCTTGAATATTTATCTCTAGTCCAATCACAGCAAACTCTATAGCTTTCATTTCCTTCAAAATTAACATCAGTTATAAGCATACCACCTTCTGTTGTAAAGCTTATACATCTTATAAAATCTGGTGTATTATTATTTACATTATCTATAAATCTATCTAATTCATCTTTATTGTATATAGTTTGATTATGAACATTTACTACACAATTCTCTCTTATAGCATTTATAAAACTATAATCTTCGGGTAATTCTTCTATTTTTGTTTTATAATCTATTTCTGTTTGTATTTTTGTAACTTTTATTTGTGTAGGGTAACTCTCCATTACTCCACCAGTATATGTAATCAATAATTCAGCTCCTTCAAAGTAAATCATATCATTGTTTTCGCCTAAACCTATACTTACTTTATCTGATAAGATTTTTATATCTTTTTCTTCAATAGGTTTTACTACTATCGCTTTTGCTGTTGAACTTGCAACTATTGCTCTAAATGAATAGCTCTTACTAGAACTACCATTCATTTCTTCATTCTGTATATCAACGTCATTATTATTTAGATCAGCAATTGCTCCTGTAATAAATCTATCAACCATATACATTTCTACTCTTATTAATTGCTCTCCATATTCAGCAGATAAATTCTTTTCTACTTTTACTCTATATCCTAGACCATAATATGTTTCTGTTAATACTGATGAATCTGTTACAGTTTCTTTAATAACAAATATAGGTATCTTAAAATTGGAACATCTATTATAATCTATTAAAAATATAATTCCCCATAAAATTACTATTGTAACAACTATTCCTATTATTATTTTTAGACTTTTTTTCATAATACCACCATTTTTAACCCTTCTATTATTTAGACGTTTTTTTCTTCCTTTTTAGTTGGTATTTTGTAAAAAAAATTGTAAAAGTTATAGTTAATATAAAAAATATTACTGAAATCCCTAAAAATCCTATACCATAATAATTTATAACATCTGTTTGTGGTTGTTCTTGAATAACAGTTTCTTGTTTTGTATTTTCTTCTGTTTTATTACTTAATTCATCTTTTAAACTTTCTTGTGATTCTGTACCTAGCGACTTTTTTTCTTCATCTTGCGTAATCTCCTCATTTTCTTCTATTACCTCATCTTTTGCCATCTGTTGATTCGCAATATTACTTCTTTTTTTACTAAATAAAGTCTTTAATCCAATTATAAATGTTATTATAAACATACTTAAGTTTCCTAATAACAATTTTATTGTATGTATAGATTTATAATATCTCCATTTAACTGTTCCTGCAGGTTCGTTTAATAATTTTGCTATTTCATCAAAAGATAAATTCGTTAATACTTTTAATGAAACAATTTCTTTTTCTTTATTATTTAATCTACTAATTAATCTATTATAATTGTCTTGATCAATAATATTATTTATTTCATTATCTGTATCGGCTATTTCATATACACTATCTATATCTACTGTATTTTTCTTTTTTCTAAATAAAGAGATAGATTCATTTTTGGTTACTGAATATATCCAGGTCGGAATATTATCAATAGGTAGTTTATCTTTTGATAGAGTATAGATTTTTGAAAAGACAGCTTGCATTATATCTTCTGAATCTTCTTTGTTTTTTAATATAGTAAAAGCAATTCTATATACTAATTTGTTATATTTAGTATATAGTGTTTCAAAAGCTATTCTATTATTACTACTTTTTAATTCTGTAAATAATTTCTTCAATTCTTTTTCATCAATTTTATTCATTCCATACTCCTTTGATTTATATATAACATATTTTGTAAAAAAAATAAAGATTAGACTTTTTACCTCTAATCTTTATACTACTTATTATTTTACCATATCTTCCATATTCACGACTTTATTTTCTACTGTATAATTAGATAAGTCAGGAACTTTAACATCTTCGTCTGTAACTTTATTAAATTCATATTTATATTCTTGTATATTATCTTTAACTTCTTTTACTACATTTGTACCTGGAAAGAATGATTTTTCTCCACCTCTATTAATCTCTTTTATTGGTAATCCTGTTTCTTTATCTATCCATATTTCCCATATATTATTTTCTGATCTATTCTTTAATACATAATATTCTTTTCCATAATCATAAGTATCTGTATCTATTGAATATACAAAAGTTGTTCCTATCTTTTGAAACAAGCTATTTCTATTAATAACAAAAGGAACATTTTTAATGCTATTAGCATTATTCTTCATCTCTGAAATATCGCCTTTTTCAATTATTGCTTTTTTATCTGTTTCATATATATATATTCTTTCATCTGAATTGATATTTGCATATTCAATTATGCTTGTTTCTATTCCATTATCTGAATAAACTTCCCACACAGATTTATATTTTCCATCTTTATAGTATTCTTTTCTAATTGAAGTATGATTATCAAATAATATTTCACTTGTTTCCTTATAAAAGTTATTAGACTGCAATGAGTTTTCAGCTCTACTAATAATACTATTTATTTTGATGAAATTATTTAAAAATATAATAAAAGCTATTAATACTATTATTCCTATTGATATTATTACCGATCTAATTTTGGTTTTTATTCTAATTTTTTTTAAATAATCTAACTCTATTTGCTCTTTATTATCATTTCCTTTTATATCTTCTTTAATATGTTTTAATTCAGTTTGACAACCTTCACATTCAGCTAAATGTTCTTCAACTAATTTTTTCGATTCTGGATTCAATATTCCATCACCATAATTAACTAATAAATCTTGCACAATTTCACATTCTTTTTTATTTTTCATTCTTATTTTCCTCCCTTATATTTTGTTTTGCTCTATAAAATGTAACCCTTGACCAATTAGAAGTTTTTCCTAGTATTTCGCCAATTTCTTCATAGTTTAAATTTCCTATCATTCTTAAATACATTACTTCTCTGGATTTTTCATCAAGTTTTTGCATATCTTTAAATAATTTTAATTTTTCTTCTTTTGCACAAATGCTCTCTTCTAGTGTTTCATCATATAGAACATCTTCATTAATTTCTTCAAAAGACACATTAACATTTTTGTTCCTTTTCTTTAACTCTTTATACCATAAATGTTTTGCTATTTGACACAACCAAACAGATAACTTGCAATCTCCCCTAAATTTTTTTATATCTTTGACAGCTAATGCAAAAGTTTCTTGTGTCAAGTCTTCTGAAATCTCCTTATTTTGCGTTAAGCAGAATAAGTATTTATAAACAGCTGTAGAATATTCTTTATATATTTCTTCAATATTCTGCATAACTCATTTACCTCCTTCTACATAATAAGGGAAATTTTTTTTTTAATTTGTTACAAATTTTTAAAAATTTTATCATTTTTTTACTAAAAAATAAAGATTAGACTTTTACATCTAATCCTTACTCAAATTATTTTTCTTTTTCCAATTCTATAATTACTTCTTTACCATTTGTCTTAAATAAATGAACTTTTATTATATCTGTGGCGTCAAATTTTGTTAAATTGAATGTATTATAATATGTAACTTTACCATCACTTGTAACACTCAACGCTCCATCTCCATCAGATCTCATTGATGGTTCAAATTTTTTACCATTTGAATTTTCTACATATTCGTTATTATCAATTTCTATATCATTTGCTTTACTTAAATATATTTTAAATGCTGTATTAGACAATATTGCTTTATCAACTATTATATTATTATCGTTAATTTTCTTAACATTATAATTTATACTATTCCTTTGTGCCATTTCTTCTGGAACATCTAATTCATACTTCCATTCGCCAGTATAAATACTATTTTCATCAGAAATGAAACTATCAAAATTATTCCTAATCCTTATTCTATTAAATGTAACTATTAGCTTTTCTGCTATTGGAAAGTTCTCTGGATTCCCTGTTGCTGTTAAATAATATCTTAACTCATTCTCTCCAATTTTTTCAGCATAACCACTATAAGCTCCTCTATATGAATCATAATTTTCTCTTGCTTCTTCTTCCGTTTTATATAATTTTTGCATTTCTTCAGCTTCTATATCTCTCGTTGCAAAAATTTTTTCTTCATTTTCATTAACAACTTTTAAATCCATTAATTCAAGTTTTTGCATATCATCAATATTATATTTATCGCTTATCTTTATGTCAAAAGTCATATCAAAATTATTGTCATCTAATAAAAACGATTTTACTGAAATTTCTATTCCATTTGAATCTTGATATTCAGTATTAGTATTTACTACATATCCTTGCTCTGTTGCTGTGTTTATTCCATCACTTGCATTAGCACCAAACAAATTACTAATAAAATTCCCAATATCTTTTGCAAATACAACTCCTGTTATAGAAACCACCATACAACAAGCCACTAATCCTGTTTTAAATATACTATTTTTAGGTTTATTCATTTCTATTTTTTCCTCCTTTTCAAAGTTAGATATAGAAATCGTTAATTTTAAGTCTTTTAATATTTTTTCTTTATCCATCATAACTATATCCTCCTTTTTCTAATTCCTTTTTTATCTTTTTCCTTACTCTATGTAATCTCGATTTAACTTTAAATTCTGGAATATTCAAAACCCTTGCTATCTCTTTAATTTTCATTGATGAATAATAATATAAATTAAATATTTCAATGTCTTCCTCTTTCATTTTTTTAAGTGATTTTTTGATAATATCTTTTCTTTCTCTCTCCTCACATAACATATCTACACTTTTTAAATCTTCTATACTATTTTCATAATCAGAAATATCATAATTAATATTTATAATCCTAGTTTTTTCTCTAACTAAATTTTTAGTAATTCCTGCTATATATGAACTTAGTAATTTTTGTTCATCTAACTTATTAGTATTTTTCCATAATATAAAAAATGTATCGGATATTATTTCTTCAATATCTTCTAAACAAAGATTTCCATTTGTCATATTTTGAGCAATTTTATAGACATAACCACTATATTCATCAACTATTTTTTCTAAGTTGAGTATTCCATTATTCATATATTTCTTTATTTCAACTTTCTGTTCCAATTTAGATCTAAACTCCTTTTTTAAGATACCTTACATCTATATATTGATAAATTTTATAAAAAAGTAACCTTTTTTATAAAATTTTATCAAACTTTTGTAAAAAAATAAAGATTAGACTTTTACATCTAATCTTATATGTTTAATTTACTTAATTGTTTCTTTACTCATATCATCTAAATTATAAATATAAAATTCTGTTATTTCTCCATTTACACTTTTAACTCCATACGCTATTCCATCTATAAAGAAACTATGCCCAAATTCTAATTCTTCTCTTTTATTCTTATTGTTTACATTTACCCTATAATAATTACTACCACCTCTAAAATAACAATAATCATTATAAACGTATGCTAACCAATCCAGATTTACTTCATCAGAAGTCCAATATTCAAGTTCTGCGTTATTGTGTAAATCTACTGAAAATAATGTATAATTATTTTCAATATTATTATTTGAATCTAATAATTTTCTTGTATAGAAATATGTTCCGTGTATAGAATTATATACACTTCCAAATCTTCCTACCTCATCATTTTGCTCATTATCAAAATATATTATTCTTTGTTTCTCTCCATCACTATAATCAATATATGTTAAATACTTATCTGTTGCTGATGTTATATAATTTCTTCCCTTTGCAATCTCAACCTTTTCTGTTCCATCAATATTAGCTTTATATATGCTTCTACTATTTTGGTCAATATAATAAATAATATTGTCATCTACTATGTAAAAATAATTTTTTACATTTTCTATAACTATTTGTTTATTTTCTCCATTTTTATCCATTAAACATAAATTTCCTTGTGGAGTTCCATTAATTTGATCATACCCTATTTGATCTACGAAATATATTTTATCATCTGTTATCCATAACTGAATTGAAGCACCTTCGTAAATTTTTTGACTATTCCCTGATAAATCTATTTTATATATACCTTTTCCTCTGTAATAATGTGGCATTGTATAGATATATTCTCCATCAAAATATATTTTACTTATTCCATCTTCTATTGTGCATATTTTTTTATATTCCTTAGTTTTAATATTAAATACATATATACTATTATCAAAATCATTAACATATACTACAATGTTTCCAAGTTTTGCAAATACATCTCCTTTCTGCATACTATATGCTATTTCTTCTACTGTATATTGATTTACAGTTTCAATCACATTTTCTTCATTTTGTATTATATTACTATCATCATTATATTTTTCTTTACTTTCATCAACTGTTACTTGATTTTGACTATTTATACTCATATTTATAATTTGTATAATAATGACTATTGCAATTATACTAACTGCTATAAATATTTCTTTATATTTTTTTATTATATCTTTCATTGCAACCTCTTTTCAATTAAATGTTTTGCAAATATTTTTGAAATATTGAAATCTCTAAAATCCATATTTTGTTCGTTTAATTCAGCATATACTGTATTCAAATATTTTTCTGTATCTAATTTTACATTTTCTATGTCTGTACTTGTTTCTAAAATTCTCATTATTTGATTTATTGCGTCTGTTCCTGTTTCTGTTTTTAGATAATTTATATCTATCTTTCCTGTTTCTATATACCTATCTACATTTCTTTTAGCGATTATATTATCAAAGTTTGCAAAATTCATACATATATATATTGTTAATATTATAGTAAAATATGATTTTGCAAGATTAATTTTTTTATCCATAATATAAAGAATGGTTGGCACTAATAGAACAGCTTCTGTAAATAAACTACAATAAACCAGAAGTCTTAAAAGAGTGTAACCATAGACACTTTCGTAAAAATACATTCTTAAAGCTGATGATAGTAATATTATAAATGTAAATATAATCATTATTAAACACATACTATTGATATATTTGTTTCTGTTTTCTTCATCTTTATTTTCACTTTTCTTTGCAATTAATATAGTAACTAAATTTATTACTGATACCCACATTAATTGAAAAAATCCTTGTCTAGCATAATGTGCATAATTTATATTTACATTTCTCATAAATAATGATTTCACTTGAATAATACAAAATAGCAAATAAACTATATTTAATGCTCCAAGTATCATCTTTATTGTAAAATTGTCTTTTGCTTTCGATTTCGTAATTTCACTTTCTTCATCTTTTTCATATCTTGAAGAAATATAATCAAAGAAGCATAGAAAATATATAAAAGCACATATTATAAGGAATAATCTAATAATAGTAGTTGAAAGTTGTATTTTGCTAAGTCCATTTAATATGCTTTTTAACAATTCAGTAAAAATACTTCCAAAAATTTCATCTGCAGATGATAATAAAACGATTATGACTAAAACTATTGGTAAAGTAATACAAATTGCTTTAATTACTTTCTTTATTTTTCTATCTTTATTAGAATCTATATTTATTTTAAATTTTCCTTCTAAACTTTGTCTTAATTTTTCAAACGTTTCTCCAATAAAACTTAGTGGAACAAAAAACATTTCTAATATTTTACTAATTAATCCTAAGTTTAATTCAATGTTCTCTTTAAATGATTCTAAAATCATAAAAATCACTAATACTGGTATTGCAAAAATATTAATTGTGTTAAAGAAACTATTATTAAAAATAAAATATGTACTAGCCAAAAGTATTATTGGAATTATCAATATCTTAGCTTTAGAATTAATTTGTTTTCTGTTTTTTTCTAACAGATGTATTATAAAATATGTTATAGGTACTATAAATAAAAACATTGATAAGCCTATACCTTTTCCAAAAAATAATGTTACACACCATATACTAAAAATAACTGCTCCTATAAATATATCAATCATTTTCATATTCTCCTTCTTTATACTCCAAAATATCTCCTGGCATACAATTTAAAACTTTACATATTTTATCTAATGTTGAAAATCGTATTGCTTTACCCTTATTTGTCTTCAATATAGATAGATTTGCAGGAGTAATTCCTATTTCATCAGCTAATTCAGAAGATGAAATCTTCCTTTTAGCCATCATTACATCTAAATTCACTATTATCATAATTCCACCTCTTAAATTGTTAATTCATTTTCTCTTTTATATTCAGTTGCTTCTTTTAATAGCTCCGATAACATATATAAAGCAATTGAAACTCCCAAAAATAATATAAATAAAAATGCAAGAGTTAATGTAACTACTATATCTACTTCTTTTACTAAAACAATTTCATATAGTAGATCAAATAACCAAAATATCGAACCTATTAATGCAACTACTCCTGTAGATTTTAGTATTTTTATATTGCTATCACAAAATGGATTATTTTTTTTCAAACTATCAAATAACTCTATAAACTTATGTGTTATTATCAATAAAATTATTCCATTAGGATAAATTACTATACTACTCGCATTTAAGTTCAATCCAAATCCTTGTAATATAAATGGCAAAGCAATTAAAATTATAATTCCTCCCCAAAAACATACTTGTAAAAATCTTTTTAATATATCTCCTAGTCCACTTTTCCCTGTTATTCTCATAAAAAAATACCTCCATAATTTTTTTATTATGAAAGTATTTTATAACTTTAATTATTATTTGTCAATATTTTATTATTGTTTTTCGATATTTGTTAATCTCCAAAACATTCCCCTCCGATTATAAGCCCTGTTGTTACATCAATATAAATCTTACTTCCGTTTCCCATATCATCTTCTCTTGTAAAAACATAACATTTTCTTTTTACATTAGTATAAATTTCATTTATACAATTATGATTCATTGTAAAAAAGTTATTTGCAATTACTTCTTCCATTGTCATTATTTGTGATTCTTTTTCTCCACTTTCTCCAGTAGCTCCAGCTTCTTCAAATCCTATGTCTGCAATTTCCTCTGCTTTATTTTGTGATATTTTTATTTCTGAACTTCCTGGATTATAGTGTTCAAAATCTTTTAAAAATATTTCATCTGATCTATTGGCAACTCTTTTATCAAATTCTTCGTGCATTTTTTCCAGAGAGCTTTTTTGTAATTCTTCTGTAGTCCAATCAGAACCTGTATATGAAATATACTCTATACTATTTCCACCTTTATAATCTCCATCAGCTCCTTGTCCGATTTTCAAATAGTATGTTGAATATTCTTTTACTGGCATATAATAATAGTCATATATTTTATTCCATTCCAAATCTGTATCTTCTAATTCTATATATTTCACTTCTACTTTACTGAAAGTTTTCCCTCCATCTTGTGTGCTATATAATTCACAAGAATCTCCTCCATTGTTAGGCATTGTTATAAATCCTAAATATTGATCAAAAAACTTTACTTCGCTATCCGTTTTAAATATATCATCTATTCCATTACTAACATTTTCCCAAGTATTACCACCATCACTTGTTCTACTTATACTTCCAAATGCTACTGTCATTGCTACATCTTCAATTTCATACATTATTCCTACATCTTTATTAAAAAATTCTAAATATTTTATTGTTCCATTTTTCATTAACTCTATTGTATTCCAATTCTTCCCACTATCATCAGAATATACTAAATATGTTTTATTATTTGAATTATAAGAAAATATCGTTTTATATTCTGAAATTTGATATGTTTCATCATCAAATTTGTTCTTATTTGAAAAATCTCCTGGAACTTCTATTACATTTTCTCCATCATAACTTATATATAGCTTTCCATTTTCTATATAATATGAATTTTTATCTACATTTCTTTCTACTGTATTAGTTGTTCTACTATTACTTATTTTAAAATCTTTTTGATAGATTCTATAAAAATTTGCTCCTACCAATATTACCACTACTACAACAATTAATATTGCTATGATTATTTCTTTATGTTTTTTTAAAATTTCTTTCATTTCGATTTCCACCTATTATTAATATATTATCGTTTTTCATTATAACATATTTTTTCAAAAAGAAAAGATTAGACTTTCATCTAACCTTTAACATTATGATATTTTAGTCATCATTCATAAGAACATTAGAGGGGCTTCCTCCAATTATTTCTCCTGTAGTAGCGTCTATAAAATAAATTTTATTCATTCCTTCTTTTATATATTTATTATGATCATCTGAATAATTTCTTACATCTACATTATGTTCTACTTTTATTTTCCAAACTTTTCTTGCTATATTTTCTGTTTTATAATATGTTTCATTTTCCATATTACTTGTAACATCATATTTATCATTTTCAATCTGATATATAAAAGCATTCATTTTCTCTATTGATAAATCGCTTTTTATGTTAGTAATTTCAAAAGGACTAAATTCAACTTCTTTGCTCTTTGCTATATTGATAGCTTCTTCTTCCGTTATAACTAATGGATTTTTTTGATAACTACTATCTTTATTTAATAAAATTGTATTTAAAAGTATTTGTTCATCTACTACTATAAAAGAAACATTAAAAGATTCATATTTGTTTGCTATATTATCATAATATTTATAGAAATTAGCTCCTAGTAATTTACTACCTTGATTTTCAAAATAATAATCTTGCACATTTGTTTTAGAAAGCTTATATTCTCCTTCTTCTAAATCTAATTTATTATATACTTCAATTGCTACTTTAGAGATTTCTTCATCTGTTAATATTTGCGATTGTAAATGCTTATATTTTAAGTCCATATCATCAAATGCAATAAAATCTCCACCATTAGCATTTAATTGTACCATTAAACCTTCTTCATATCCCCATTTTGTTTTTACCATATAATAACTTGTAACATCTTCATCATAACCTCTTTTTAATTCAATTCTATTTATTGTTTGATTTTTATATCCTAATTTTTCTAATATTTCAATTCCTTTTGCTTTTGCTTCTTCTTCGGTTATTAATTCTTTCTTTTCTTCTTCTGTTACTTCTTCTGGTGGTAATTCACTTATCATTTCCTTGTATGTATAGCTTTCTGGTTCTTTCCATATTTTTTCATATAAATTAGTGGTAGCATATACAAGTCCTGTACCTAATCCAAACACAAGTAATATTGTTGCTACTGCTTTTGATATTTTATTTAACTTCGGCATATTCTTTTCCTCCTCTACAAAGTTGGATATAGAAATCTTTCGTTTTACATTTTTAAATATTTCTTCTGTTTCCTTATTCTTCATCACTATACCCTCCTTTTAATAATTCTTTTCTAATTTTTTTTCTAATTTTAAATAATTTTGACTTAATACTAAATTGAGAAATATTTAAAATATCAGATATTTCACTATATTTCATTGATGAATAATAGTATAATTCAAATATTTCAATATCGCTTTCTTTCATCTTTTTTACAGTTTTATCAATAATAGAAACCTTTTCCCTTTGCTCACAAATCATATCTAATTTAAAGAAATCCTGAATGATATTCTCATAATCAGAAATATCACTATGAATATTCACTACTCTACTTTTTTCTCTTACTAAATTTCTAGTAATTCCTGCAATATAAGGACTTAATTCTTTTGTTTTATCAAGCTTTTTTCTATTTTTCCATAATACAACAAATGTATCTGATATTATTTCTTCAACATCTTCTTTTGATAAATACTGTATAGCCATATTTTCAATGATTTTATACACATATCCACTATATTCATCTATTACTATTTCTAAATTTAATTCATTATTTCTTAAATATTCTCCTATTTTCTTCTTATTCAATTTAGATCTAAACTCCTTATTTTATTTAAGATACCTTACACTTATATATTGAGAAAATTTTATAATCGGTTTCTCTTTTTTTCTCATTTTATCATTTTTTATTATTTAGTACAAAAAAGAAGAATCACATAAAAAGCAATTCTTCTAACATAAATTTTACTATTTTTTTAATAATACACTTTCAATTTCATCATCAGTAATCATTCTTATCTCACTTCTATTTCCATTCTCATCAACAATTTCTGCTTTGTATTTATCGTTTTCTATTCCTAAAATAGTAGCTTTAAAATTTTTTTTTAATTTTTTAATATTTTTTTTTTTGGTTTTTCTTAATTCGAATAAAAACGGCTTTTTTGTTTTGTTGTTTTATACTTTTTTTTTGTAAAAGTTAATTTAATTTTTTCC
>CANOPV010000006.1 GCA_947568605.1 uncultured Clostridium sp. | reverse complement strand
GGAGAAAATCAAGATTATATCAGAAAAAAAGCAACAGAACTTGCAAATTTAATTGAACAAAAATTAAAATAAAAATACAAAGGAGGAAATATTATGTTTTTAATAGATATTTCATCACCATTATCAATAATTATCGCGGTAATATTAACATTATGCACATTATTACTAGCAAAAGAAACTAAAAATAGTATTTTGATGGCGATAACATTAGGAATATTTATAGTATTATTGGTAATGCATACTATACAGTTAACAACATTATCACAATTAAATTTAGCAGGAATACTTAGAAATTGTTTAATAGTTGATTTTATTTTTATATTATTATCATATATTTCATATTTATGGATTGATGAAATAGAAACAAAATATAAAAATAAAAAAAGTATTGATAATAGTTTAGATTGGTTCTGGAAAAAAATATAATTTAATTTTGGGTTGCAATTTTGTGCAACCTTTATAATTATGGCAATTCGAATTAAATAAAATGCTATAATCGCTATTGCCTTTGAGATTTCCTCATTTCATTCGGAAACTCAAATCGACGATGAACAAAGGGCGACTGCGTCGCTTTGTTCTGTTATAGGAAATTTCTACTACAATTCTTCGCTAAAATATTTAAGAATATGCTTTTGGCTCCAATCGCTACTTAGAAGTTGTCGCCCGCAAAAGCAATTTTTAAATACCTTTTAGCTCGAATTTCATTAAATAAAATGTTAAAAAAATAATTCTTTAACTCGAATTGTTAAAATCTATTTATAAATTGAATTAAATTAAAGAAATATGCAATAATAATAGTATAAAATACATATTTTAGATATATAAAAGGAAATGAACTAATATGATTGTAGATTTAATAGAAGTAAAACCTAAATTAAATAAATTTAAAGTATTTATGTGTATATTAATTTTGTTATTATTAATAAGTATACCAATAATGTTTATAATAAAAAATTATCAAAATAATAAATTATATAATGATGTAGATATAGGTTTAACTAATGAAACTCAAAAAGAAGATAATAATAAAAATGATGATTTACAATCAAATGAAGAAAAAGATGTACTGCAAAATCAAGAAGAATTTCAGGAAATTCCAAAGGTAACATTAACAGAAAATGGATTTCAAAATATAAAAAACATATATAAATCAGAAGAAAAAATAGCATATCTTACATTTGATGATGGACCATCTAAAACTGTAACACCTCTAATATTAGATGTTTTAAGACAAGAAGATGTAAAAGCTACATTTTTTGTGTTAGGAAGTAGAGTAGAACTATATCCTGAGTTAGTAAAACAGGAATATGAAGAGGGACATTACATTGCAAACCACGGATATTCACATATTTATAAAGATATATATTCAAATCCTCAGGCTGTTTTAGAAGAATATGATAAAACACAAATTGCAATTAGACAAGCAATTGGGCTAGAAGATTATTTATGCAATTTGTTTAGATTTCCAGGAGGTTCAAATGGAGGAAAACATAATAATATAAAATCTCAGGCTAAAAAAGTGTTAGAAGAAAATAATATTGCTTATGTTGATTGGAATGCTTTAAATAATGATGCAACAGGTGAGAGTTTAACGAAAGAGCAAATGTTTGATAAATTAGTAGAAACAACTAATGGAAAAAATAGTGTTGTTATATTAATGCACGATGCAGGAGATAAAATTTTGACTTATGAAATATTACAACAAGTTATTAAATATTTAAGAGATGAAGGGTACACATTTAAAAATTTTTATGATGTAATTGAATAAAAATGTATTTATATTATAGGAAAGTTATACTACAATCATCGTTAAAATTATTTTTTGAATGAAATATAATATTCAATTCTTCGCTAAAATATTTAAAAATATGCTTTTGGATCCAATCGCTACTTAGAAGTTGTCGCCCGCAAAAGCAATTTTTAAATACCTTTTAGATCGAATTTCATTAAAAAAATAATTCTTTAACTCGAATTGTACTAATAATATAAAATTAAAAAATAAAATAAATGAAAGGAAGGAATTTTTATGAGTTTAGTTACGACAAAAGAAATGTTTAAAAAATCTATGGAGGAGAAATTTGCAATAGGAGCATTTAATGTAAATAATATGGAAATAATACAAGCCATTGTTGATGCAGCAAGTAAAGAAAATTCACCAGTAATATTACAAGCATCAAGCAGTGCAATAAAATATGCAAGACCACATTATTTAATGAAAATGGTAGAAGCAGCAGTATCTGAGACTAATATACCAATTGTAATGCATTTAGACCACGGACCAGATTTTGAAACCTGTAAGGCTTGTATAGATGCTGGTTTTACATCAGTTATGATAGATGGTTCTAAATATAGTTTTGAAGAAAATATTGAAATAACTAAAAAAGTTGTAGATTATGCACACGAAAAAGGTGTTGTTGTAGAAGCAGAATTAGGAAAATTAGCAGGTATAGAAGATGAAGTAAATGTTTCGTCTTCTGATGCAATGTATACAGACCCTGACGAAGCAGCAGAATTTGTAGAAAGAACAGGATCTGATTCATTAGCAATAGCAATAGGAACAAGTCACGGTGCATATAAATTTAAAGGAGAAGCAAAATTAAGATTTGATATATTATCAAAAGTTAAAGAAAAAATACCAAATACTCCAATAGTATTACACGGTGCATCAACAGTTATACCAGAATTAGTAGAAATGTGTAATAAATATGGTGGAAATATACCAGGAGCAAAAGGTGTCCCAGATGAAATATTACACGAAGCAAGTATTTTAGGTGTATCAAAAATAAATGTAGATACAGATTTAAGATTAGCAATGACAGCAAGTATAAGAAAAGTTTTTGCAGAAAATCCAGAAGCATTTGATCCAAGAAAATATTTAACACCTGCAAGAGATTTAATTACAGAAACTGTACAACACAAAATAAGAGATGTGTTTGGATCTAGCAATAAAGCATTTTAATATAATAGGAATTTTTTAGAAGAACCCTTCGGCACTTCGTGCCACCTCCCTTAAATAAGGGAGGCAAGAACTTGGCACCTTTAATAAGGGGGCTGTCGTGCAAAGCACGACTGGGGGTTCATATCTGTCTTGGTAAAATTATTGAAAAAGGAGTGATTTTAATGTCAAATTTAATAGCAAAAAATCCTGTTGCAAAACACAACTACACAATAATAGATACATTAGAAGCAGGAATTGCACTTACAGGAACAGAAATAAAATCAATCCGAAATGGAAAAGTAAACTTGAAAGATAGTTATGTGAATATAAAAAATGGAGAAGCATACATATATGGAATGCACATAAGCCCTTATGAACACGGAAATATATTCAATAAAGATCCATTAAGAGATAGAAAAGTACTATTAAACAAAAGAGAATTAAATAAATTATATGGTCAAATTAAACAAAAGGGATTTTCATTAATACCTATTAGTTTATACTTTAAAAGAAACTTTGTAAAAATAGAATTAGGAATAGGAAAAGGTAAAAACTTATATGATAAACGCCAAGAAATTGCAAAAAAAGACGCAGAAACGAAAATAAGGAGAACATTAAAAGAAAACAACCTCTGACTTGTCAGAGATTGTTTTCTTTTAATGTTCATTTGTTCTATTTTCGTTTTGTGTACCATAATACCAAACTAGACCAACTATAAGAATAGCAGCAACTGCTAGAATAAACCAAGTCCAAGTCATAGTATTATTTGTGTTAGTATTTGTTGTAGCAGCAGTTCTAGTAGTAGTATAATTTCCTCTAGAATTATCAGTTAAACCAGTAGTAGTTCTATTATCATTATTGTTGTTATCATTATTCATATTATCATTTCTCATTGTACCAAAAGTATCATTTACTACATCTTCTGCACCATCTTCTACACCTTGAATACCATTTCTTACGTGTTCAGCACCGTCTTTTATACCATTCCCAACATTGTTAACGACATTTTTAACGCTATCACCAGCATTAGATACAGCATCATTATTTGCAAATACTAAACTTGTAGTAAAAGAAAGAACAATTGCTAAAACTAATAAAATTTTCTTAGTCATAATTTCCTCCTAAAATATATTTTAAGTTTGTTAAATTACTATTTAGAAAAATATTTAATTGCATTTCAAACTAAAAATATTAAGCCCAAAAGTATAAGTTAAAAATTATTTTTTAAGACTTTATTTAATGAAATTCGAGCTAAATATTTCAAAATTGCTGTTTTAGGACAATTCGAGTTAAAAAAATAATTTTAATGAAGAATTGTATAACGAGAAATTCATATTTTTAAATATTTTAGCGAAGAATTGAATATTATATTTCATTAAAAAAATAATTTTAACGAAGAATTGTATAACGAAAAAAGCATATTTTAAAATAATTCTAGTCAAGAATTAATGCAATTATTTAATCTAAAAGTAAATTATTTTAAACTAAATTTAGTATTAATTTTTTAGAAAGAAAATATTCATAAAAAAATTACCAGTTAAATTGTAAGATTTAATTTGTATAATTTGCAAATATTACATTCTGTACAAATAAAAACTCTATCTTCAAAAATCAATTTCAGAGTTTTTATAAATTCATCTGAATAATTATCTACAAGATGTATTATTATTTTATCAGGAATCAAATTTAGTAAAGTATTTAATGCATAATCGTTTGAAGAAAAACTTATATCAGATAAATATTTTGCTTTAAAAATATTATCATCAGTAGAAATTATATTCTTATTATCATCAATCAAAATTGTTTCAGAATTCATATATATAAGGTGAACTGTTGATATTTGAGATTCACAAGAATTTACATATAATTTTAATATTTCAATAAATTCAGTATATTCACGTTCTATTAAAAATTTGTTTACAGCATCATCTACAAGATTATCTAAATTAGAAATATATTCTTTTAATCTAAAATTTACAAATCCATCTAATACAATTGATTTGTTTTCTTGAATATATTTATATATTGAATTATATATTTCATTTTTATATAACATTAATTCTTCATTTTGGGAGTTTAATTCTAATGAATTATTACATATATTTAAAATTTGTCTTTTTTCAATATCATTAAAATAAAAATAATTGTAATTAATCAAGTGTTTTAGAATTTTATCTTCATAAAAAAACATAATGCAATCTGTTAAAATATTACAAAAATAATCATAAAAAACTTCGATATTTGTTCCTTTATAATGAACTATAACATTTTCATAATTTTTAAAAGTATTATTAGAAACATATACATATTCTAAATCAATATGAGTATAACTATCTAGTAAATAATCTATGACTTTTTTGTTATTTACTTTTATGCATAATGTTTTCATAAAAAACTCCTTTCAAAAACAGAATATATGTATATTATCTACTAAAAATATTGTAGTTATACATTTATTTTATTCAAGAAAGGAATTTTTTGAAACTTGTATTAATAATAAATCATATAATCAATTTCGTCAAAAATTTTATCTTTATTATAAATTTCTTTTAAAAATTTTTCATCTATTTTATTACTTTTAATTTGTTCATACAATTTAGAAAATCTTCCAATATGCTCTTTAATTCTTTTTTTAGCATAATCTACCATAGTTCCATTGGTTATTATAAATAACCAATCACTACTTTGTGCTAGTAATAATTCTCTTGCACATTGATTTAAAGCATTTCTTTTTAATTTATTTTTTTCATTAGGGAAAAGATGTGTAAGTTCTATCATTCTATCACCAGCAGTATGAAGATGTCTATGTACATAATCATTTGAAGTGTTTAACCATACTTCATTATATCCATTTGCACCCCAACTTGAACGGCAAGGAGTAGAAACTTGCATATTAGGGTATTTATCTATATATTCACTAGGTGTTATTAATTTATAATCACATTTATCATAGTAAATTTTTTTAAATAATGTATATAACCAATCTGGACCCTCATACCACCAATGTCCATATAATTCAGCATCATAAGGACATAATATAATAGGGGGAGTATCCATTTTTGAAGATAAATCAGTTATTTGCTTTTGTCTACAATCAAAAAAATGTCCCGCTTGTTTTTCAACTGAATCTAATGCCCATCTTAGATTATAATAATCTTTATTTTCAGTATTACCAGTTATTCTATGATATTTAATACCTGTTTGAACTCTAACTCCATTATGAGCAATATAAGGTTTTATATATTCATAATCTGTATCATAACCTATATCTCTATAAAATTCTCTATAATTATAATCACCAGGATAACCATTTATAGAACTCCATACTTGCCTTGAAGATTCCATATCGCGTCCAAATGAAATAATTCCTTGATGAGAAACAATAGGAGCATAAGTGCTGTAAATAGGAGTAGGATTAGCATATAAAATACCGTGAGTTTCTGTAATAACATATTCAATTCCAAATTCTTTTAAATATTTATCTGCTTCTGGAATATAGCCACATTCAGGTAGCCAAATTCCACGAGGTTTTTTGCCTAAATATTTTTCATAAGTTTGAACCCCAACTGCAATTTGTGCTTTAACAGTATTTTCATTAACATATAAAATAGGAAAAAAACCGTGAGTAGCACCACAAGTTATAATTTCTAATACTCCAGTATCTTGAAAATATTTAAAACCATTTATAATATTGCATTTATAAACATCTTTAAAAACATATAAGTCGTTAGAATATCTTTCTAAATAATATTTTGATAATGAATTTAATTTTTCATCAAATTTGGTTCTTTTTATTTCTTTTTCACATAATTCAATATGTTTTTCTAAATATTTTATATATCTTTCTTGTAATAATTCATTGCTTAACATAGAAAGAAGAGGGGGAGTAAGCGACATTGTAATTCTAAAATCGACATTTTCTTCCTCTAATTTCTTAAAATTTAAAAGCAATGGTATGTATGTTTCAGAAATTGCTTCAAAAAGCCATTGCTCTTCTAAATAATTTTCACTTTCAGGATGATGTACAAAAGGTAAATGAGCGTGAAGTACAAAACTCACATAGCCTTTACATTGTTTATTCATAAAATTTCTCCTTTGTTTAAATTTGAAAAATAAACTTCGTCTTGCGTCGTTAAAATTAATTAAAAAATTCTCAATGTACAAACGTACATTTCCGGTTTTTTAATCAATTTTGCCTAGCAATACTCGTTTCTTTTTCAAATTTTTTATTTAAAATGAAATTCGAGCTAAAAAGTATTTAAAAATTGCTTTTGCGTGCGACAACTTCGCGAAGCGATTGGAGCCAAAAGCATATTTTTAAATATTTTAGCGAAGAATTGAATATTTAATTTGTATAAAAAAATAATTTTAAGCCGAAGCAATCGAAGTATAAAAATTTAAAATTATTTTTTAACATTTGAAGAAGATGGGTTGTTAAACGGCAAATCTTCTAAAATTTCTTTTGAATACAATTCTTCATATAAATTCAAAATTGGTTTTGTATTAATATTTTTAATATAATAATTATTAGTTTTTACATTTTGAAATTGAATATTAGTGTTATTTTTCAAATCTGATAATAAAATATGGTCATTTGGTGTAATAAGTTTATTTGATGAGGAAATATATATATAATCATTTATATTACTAGATATATTTTCATTTGATATATTATCATTATTAATAAATCTTCTTCCAAGTTCAATATTATATTTACAATCTGTATCAGTAATATTTAAGTACCAACTATTTGCAAAATCATTAATATCTATTTCAAAACTATAATTTTTTGTTTCATTGTGAATTATTAATACAGGTTTAGTATTAGAAAAGAAATCATTTCCATATATTTCTTCTAGTTTTTTTCTGTCTTCATCAGATATATCCCAATATATAAATAGTGTATTAGGTGTTTGTGCAAGTATTTTTACAATAGTTTGATTATATCTATATGGTAAATCATAATATTCTAAACTGTTTAAAATTTCTTCTTTTTTAGTAGATTTTCTTTTTCTAGTAGTAGATAATGCTTTTTTTGTAGTTTTAGATTCAGAAGTTTCAAATTTTGTTACTTTTTTATCAGAGCTTTTTTTTGTTGCTTTTTTAGATTTAGATTTTGTAGTTTTGGTTGTTTTATTTTGTTTATCAGATATTGTAGCAGTTTTATCTGTTTTAGTTTTAGTAGTGTTAGATTTCTTAGTGGGACTTTTTTGTGTTTTATTTTCTATTTCATCAGTCTTTTTACTTTTAGATGTAGTACTAGATTTTTTTGCAGTGCTTTTTTTGCTACTTTTATTTTCAGTTTTTTCAGTAATATCATTTACTTTTTTTACTCTTTTTGTTACATTTTTTTCATCAGAATCATTAGTACTTCTTGGCATATAATTTCCTCCTTAGTAAGTGCATAAATTTCTTCTTATATAGTATATCAAAAGTAAAATAAATTCAATAGAAAAGTGAAAAAAAACGAATTTTTTGTTGACAAAAATATTTATATTGTATAAAATAATTAATATATTTTTTATAAAAATTGAATTATATTATTTTAAATTATAAAATCAAATTACTACTTAGCAAAAACAAAAAATATCAAAAGGCGATTTCAGCCTAATAAAATCACTATAAAGAGGTAATATTATTGAATTACATAGGTAAAATAGATTTGAAATTATTTTTAGAAATTTCAGATAAAATAATCACTGATGAAGTTATATTAACAGTAAAACAGAGAAAACACATAGAAGAACGTCATTCTAAGATACTAGAAAAGTATGAAAAATATTTTGTGCAAATTATAAAAGATCCAGATTTTATATTAAAAGATAAAACAAGAGAAAATACAGCAATATTATTAAAAACAATAATTGATAAAAATAGTAATATTTTAGGAAATATAATTTTAGTATTAAGATTAGCGGTTGAAAATGATAATATAAATAATAAAAATTCAATTATAAGTTGTATTCCAATAGGTAGAAATAGACTAAAATCTTATAAAAATAATGGAAAAATTGTTTACAAAAAAGAATAATAATGCTATAATTAAAGTACAATAATAAAAGATTATTTGAGGTGGTAAAATGTTGCAACCACACACCTATTAAGGTTAAAAGAGATGTAGGAACGGCGACTCCTACCAAATAATCTAATAACAATCCACGGGTTTTGCCTGTGGATTTGTTATATATGATGTATTAAGACAAAAAAATTGAAAATTTAGAAAAATTAGTTATTAATTTTACATAATAGAAAGGATTGGTATGAAAATTAATATAGTAATGGTTGAGCCAGAAATACCACAAAATACTGGAAATATTGCAAGAACCTGTGCAGCAACAGGTGCAAAACTTCATTTAGTACACCCATTAGGATTTGACATATCTGAAAAATCTGTTAAAAGAGCAGGTTTAGACTATTGGGATAAACTAGAAATTGAAGAGCATAAATCATTTAAAGAATTTTTAGAAAAATATAAACCAGAAGAAAACAATATGTTTTTTGTAACTACAAAGGGAAAACATATATATTGTGAGCCAAATTATAATGAAATGGAAGAAATCTTTTTATTATTTGGAAAAGAAACAAAAGGTCTACCAGAAGATATATTACAAAAATATATAGACAGAACAATAAGAATACCAATGAGAGAGACATTAAGGTCATTAAATTTATCAAATTCAGTTTCAATTGTTGTATATGATGTATTAAGACAAAAAAAATTTGAAAATTTAGAAACAATTAGTAGTTATTTTGCTTGATTAACTGAATAAAATATGTTAAAATAGATTAGTAAACTTACTGTTTCCGCGTAAAAGCAGGCTAAAAGCAAAAAACGTGGTAAATGTGGAAAAATTATAGTCTAGTCAACTATTACCACATTTAGAGTTATAAGGAGGTAATCATCCAAAATGAAGATTACAAAAGAAGGCGTCAAATTAGCGCAACGGTTAGAAACGCCAAAAAGATTGAGTATTTCTAAGCCAAAAAAGAGTGAATTTCAGAAAATACTTGAAAGTTTTGATGCAACAGTGTATGGTAATACCAATCATACACCTTATGCAAGACTTTATAATGGCAGTGGGAATGTTCAACCTGAATTAAAAAACGCTACTTTTGGCTTGCCTAGCCGTTGCGCAATATCGATGCTCGAAAAAACCTCTAAAATAAGAAATCTTTTTAAAGGTTGTGGAACATATCCTGATTTGTTACAAGATGTAACGAAAAAGGAATTTTGTGCAGTAGCATAAAATGTTTTTACTAAACACAAATTAACAATCTTTATTAAGATTTTAAAAGAGGAAAACCTTTACTTTAAGTCTCAGATATTTCTGGGACTTAATTTCTTTTAATTACATACATTTAATTTGCTAGAAATTTGACATATTATGTAAAAAATGATAAACTATAACTAGTATAGTGTTTCTATGTAAAAACATGCTAAAAGCGAAAAACATAGTAAATGTGGAAAAATAATAGCCTAGTCAACTATTACACATTTAAAATTTTAATGAGGAGGTAATCTACAATGGAGATTACAGAAAAGGTTATTTTAGCAAAGCGGGAAGAAACTCCTTCTGACTGGGAAACACATAAAAGGGTTAACAGCCAGATAAGCGAAAAGTTTCAATTGTCATTAAGTAATTTTGATGAAAAGTTATATGGCGATATTAAGCCAGTGACTGCTGAAAGAATTTACTACAACAGCGAGTTAGACGCAGTTCCTATTCCATACGGACCGAATACAACACTTCAAAAGTCTGGTTGTGCAATTTATGCTTTGGAACACGCATTAAGAGCCAAAGGAAAAAAAATAAATATAGCACAATTAGCAGATGAGGCATACCAAAAAGGTTATCTTTGCGAAGTAAAAAAAGATGATGGTGTTTTGGAAATTAGAGGAACATATCACAATTTGTTTGATATGTACAAAAACGGCTTTTGCAATAGAGCAATAAAATATCAAGAAGTTTTTGACAATTTAAAGGCGGGTAAAATAGTAACTTTGCTTATTAGTAACCAAAAATACCACAATGACCCCAATAGAGAAGGTTCACACTTTATAAATGTGATAGGCAAAAAGGGAAATTTGTTAATCATTGAGGATAGTAACAGCAAAGAAAGAGTGAAAAAAGATTGCTTGGAAGTCTTCAAAAGTACCAATGTGGCTTGGCTTTGGCTGTAATAACAAAAAAGGAAAACTTTTAATAAATCTCAGATTTTTTTCTGAGATTTATTTTTATGTATTATATATTGCAAAAACCAATCTAATGTAATATAATCACAATATATAATTAAGTAGGGGGAAATATTTTGGAGCAAGAAAATAGTATAAAAAGAAATAAAACAAATTCATTTATAAAAAATGTATTAATGTTAGTATGTTCACAAATATTAGTTAAAGTATTAGGTTTAATATATAAAATAGTAATAACAAATGTAGAAGGCTTTGGAAATGTAGGAAATGGATATTATTCAACAGGATATCAAATATATGCACTATTATTAACTTTGTCATCAATAGGAATACCAAATGTAATATCAAAATTAGTATCTGAAAGAGAAGCAGTAGGAAACCACAAAGCAGCATATAAAATATTTAAAACCTCATTATACTTATTTACAATAATAGGACTAATATTTTCATTATTGTTATTCTTTGGTGCAGAATTCATAGCAACAAATTTATTAAATGTTCCAGATGTAAAATATGTATTAAAAGTATTAGCACCTGCTATTTTATTTGTATCAGCATCATCAGTATTAAGAGGATATTTTTCAGGTTTAGGAACAATGAAACAAACAAGTATATCTCAAACTTTGGAACAATTTTTTAATTGTGTACTTTCAATAACATTTGTATATGCTTTAATTGGAAAAGAACCATACATAATGGCAGCAGGTGGAAATTTATCTACTACTTTGGCTGTTTTAATCTCATTTTCATACTTAGTAATAATATATAGAAAAAATAAAAAAAGTATATCAAAACAAGATGAAAAATTTTCAATAATACAAGAAAGAAAAGATGTTATAAAAATGGTAAAAACCATTTTAGCACTTTCAATACCTATGACTTTTGGTTCTGTAATCTCAGTTATAAATTCTTTAATAGATACTGCAACAATAAGCAATTTTATACAACAAGCATATCAAAATATAATACCAACAAAATTAGCCTTAGAAGAAAAAGCAATGGAACTTGCAGGATTATTATCAAAAGTAGAAACTATAACAAATTTACCATTAGCAGTAAATTTAGCGTTTTGTACAGCATTAGTACCAGAAATTTCTTCAGCAATAGCAAGAAAAGATAAAAAATCAGCAGGAAATAAAATGTCATTTTCTATTTTTGCATCATTAATAATTATTTTACCTTGTGCAATGGGGTTAAGTGTTTTAGCAAATCCAATATTAAAATTATTATATCCAACAGCATCAGATGGTGCATTATTATTACAATTAGCAACAGTACAAATGATTTTAAATGCATTAAATAATACAATAAATGGGGGATTATATGGATTAAATAAAGCATATATTCCAGCAATAGCACTTTTATTTGGATGTGGTGTTAAATTTATATTAAATACAATTTTAATAAGTAATCCTAATATAAATGTATATGGAGCAGAGATAAGTTCATTTGTATGTCAATTAATAGCATTTTTAATATCATTTTTAACATTAAAAAAACATTTAGATATTAAATTAAATTTTAAAAATAATATATTTAAACCTATTTTGGCAACCTGCATAATGGGAGCATCTGCATTTTTAATATATAAATTATGTTCAAATATCATTTCAGGAAGCATTTCTACAATAATTGCAATTTTAATAGCAATTATTGTATATGTAATGTGTATTTTAATAATGAAGATATTAAGCGAAGAAGAAATAAAAATGATACCTTTTGGAAATAAATTGTATGAAGTTTTAGTCAGATTTAAAATATATAAGTAAAATTTTTACAATTAGTATTGATAACAATTTCCTTTTATGATAACATATATTAAAATTAATAAAGAGAGATGATTATTTTGAAAATATATCACGGAAGTACATTTATTGTAGAAGAACCTAATTTAGAAATATTAAATAATAGAACAGATTTTGGAAAAGGTTTTTATACTACAACAGACATAGTACAAGCAAAAAAATGGACAAAAATAAAAAAGAAAAGATTAGAAAAGGAAGAATTAAAAAATACTATTCATCAATATATTAATATTTATGAA
>CANOPV010000005.1 GCA_947568605.1 uncultured Clostridium sp. | reverse complement strand
GCTTGTTCTTTAATGAACTTATAAGCCTCGTCTAATTTTTTTGATGTTTTTTGTAAATCGATAATATGGATACCATTTCTAGCTTGAAATATATATTCAGCCATTCTAGGATCCCATCTTCTTGTTTGGTGTCCGAAATGTACACCTGCTTCTAATAATTGTTTCATTGCAACTACTGCCATTTTATTTTTCCTCCTTTTAGTTTTACCTCCATATAGTTTTATAGCACTCTTAAACACTTAATTTTTAAGCACTATTTAAGAATTTACTATATGTGTGTATTTTTGACTTTGTTATTATACCACAAAAAGTATTGCTAATGCAATACTTTTTGATTATTTTTTATAAAATCATTCAATATTTTTTCTGTTTACGAAACTTTTATTCTTCTTCAATAAAGTTAAATTCATCTTTAAATTTTTCTTTAAAAATTTCAAATACTTGGTTAAGTATTTCTTCATCATCTACACTTACATAAGATTCTTCTTCTTCATTTTCTGTATCTTCTACTTTTAATATTACTACTTCTCCTTCATCTTCGCTTTCTTCATCTTCTATTGGTAATAATACAACGTATTCTTCTCCGTCTAATTCTACTAAATCTAAAAATTCAAATTCAACTTCTTTTCCTTCTTCATCGTTTAATACTATTATATTATCTAGTTCTTCATTTTCGTTATCCATAAATTATATTCTCCTTTCAATTTTATGGTCAATATATTTTAAGTTATAGAAAATAATATTTCTATAACTTAATTCATATTGCTCATTTTGGTAGCGAAGGGGAGATTCGAACTCTCGACACCGCGGGTATGAACCGCGTGCTCTAGCCAACTGAGCTACTTCGCCATAAATAAATTAATTACTTATTTAGTATAATATGTTATTTTATATTTGTCAAGGTTATTTTGATAAATTTACAAAAATTTTACAAAGATGTTTTTTAATACAATTCGAGTTAAAGGGTTATTTTTTTTATGAAATTATGCCACAAGCTTACTTCAGCAATTTGGAGCCAATGAATTAAAAAAACAATTTTAACGAAGAATTGAATGTCTAATTTAAATTTAAAAATAATTTTAAGCCGAAGAAAGCGAAGCGACTTTAATTTTTTTTACTGTGAATTATAGTAAGTTATAATTAAATTCACTTATTCATATATTGAATTAGGTGATTTTCTTGAAAAAACTAAAAACCTTTCTTTTTAATTCAACTATATTAATAATTACCTCTCTTATTTTAAAAGTTATTGGCTTATATTTTAATTCTTATGTTTCTACCAAAATAAGTACAGAAGCTTTTGGTATTTTTCAATTAATAATGTCTATATATGCTTTTGGTATTACTCTTGCTTCTGCTGGAATTAACCTTGCTACTACTCGTATTATATCAGAAGAAATTGCTTTAAATAATACTGTGTGTGTTAAAAAAATTATTATAAAAGCCATCATTTTAAGCCTATCTTGTGGAATTTTGGCTAGTGTTATTATTCTACTAAATTCTGATTTTATACTAATAACTTGCTTTCATAATAAAGTAAATAAAACTATAATATATATGATTTGCATTGCTTTGCCTTTTATTTCTATGTCTTCTGCTATTACTGGATATTTTAATGCTGTTAGAAAAGTGTACAAAACCGCTTCATCTCAATTTATAGAACAATTTATAAAAATTTCTTCTATTGCATTTTTATTTTCACTTTTTATGCCTTTAACAATAGAAAACGCTTGTTTCGCATTGATTTTAGGTGATTTAGTTTCTGAAATTGGAGCGTTTTTATACTTATTTATTTTATATTGTTTTGATAAAAATATTTATAAAGTTAATGTAAAATGCACTTCTAATGATTCTTATACTAAAAAATTACTTGGTGTATCTGTTCCAGTTGCATTGACTTCTTATCTTCGTTCTGGACTTTCTACTGTAAAACAACTTATTATTCCTTCTAGTTTGGAAAAAAGTGGTATTGAGTGTAGTATTGCTTTATCTAAATATGGTATTATTTCTGGTATGTCTATGCAAATTATAATGTTTCCTATTCTTTTTATAATTTCTTTTAGTACTTTACTTATACCTGAATTTTCTAGGTATTATGCTAAAAGAGATTATAAAAGAATAAAAGAAGTAAGTATATTTGTTTTAATTCTTACTTCTTTATTTTCAGTTTTATCGACTGTTTTAATTTATGCTTTTGCAAATAAGTTATCATTGGTAATTTTTCAAAATACTGAATGTGGATATTATTTAAAGTTATTAGCACCTGTTATAATTTTTATTTATATTGATAATGTTGTTGATAGTATTTTAAAAGGCATTAATGTTCAAGTTAGGGTTATGGTTATAAATATAATTGATTTATTATTTACTGTTGCAATTATATATTTTTTAGTTCCTATTATGAGTATAAAAGGGTATATTATTTCAATTTATATAAGTGAGATTTTTAATTTTTCTCTAAGTCTTGGGTTATTAATTTTGGAATTAAGAAAACATAATAAAATTGTTATTTAATTATTTATTTTCTATTTTAAAATGAAATTCGAGTTAAAAAATATTTAAAAATAGTTTTTTAAGACAATTCGAGTTAAAGAATTATTTTTTTAACATATTATTTAGTGAAATTCCAGCTAAAAGGTATTTAAAAATTGCTTTTGTGGGCGACAACTTCGCGAAGCGATTGGAGCCAAAAGCATATTTTTAAATATTTTTAACAAAGAATTGAATGTTTGAGTTAAATTAAAAAATAAAGTAAGCGTAGCAAAGTAACTAATTATTTTATATTTAAGAAAAAAACATACCATATTTCTATGATATGTTTTTTCTTGGTACTTCTGGTACTATAAATTCTATATTTTCTTTAATTGCTTTTATATTTACTTTATCATAACTTCCACCATATTCCCCATCTAATGTCCAGGCTACCTCATCTGATATTTCTAATTTTAAATTATCTGTTTTAAAATATAGTATTTCTTTTTGATTTTCATATTTCTTTGAAACAATTGAATAAAATATTTTAAATGTTTGAATAGGATTTTTTGGTTTTCTAATAAATATCCCTTCAAATTTTCCGTCTGATAAATCTATATCTTCTGGCTTTAACCATTGTATTCCTGCTATTGATACAGAATTGCTTATTCCACCATATACAAATTCATCTTCTATAACTTGATTATCAAAAATTAATTTTACTTTATATGACTTTATATGAAAGAATTCTTTTATTGCTTTCATATAATATGCCTTTTTTCCAAATCTCTTTTTTAAAGATTTCTTTGTTGTATATGATACTTTTGTACATACTCCAAATGCTGCTATATAGTTAAAATATTTATCATTGAATTTCCCTGTATCACATTTTTTAGGTTTATATGATAATATATTGTATGGTAAATTTAAAATATCATCTGTTATATTAAAATTTTTAGCAAAGTCGTTAGCTGTTCCTAATGGAATAAAGCCTACACTTACTTTTTTATTTATTTCCATTAATCCACTAATTGTTTGATTTAAAGTTCCATCTCCTCCACAGCAAACAACTATATCAAAATCTTTTTCATAATTTTTAATTATTTGTGTGGCATTATTAGTTACTTTTGTATATTCTAAATTAACTTCAAAATTATTTTTTTGAAATTCTTCTATTATTTTTGGAACATATCTTTCAATTATTTCTTTACCTGATTTTTTGTTAACTAATAATAATAATTTATATTTCATTTAAAACAACCCTTCTGTTTTTTATGCTATTTCTATATCTTCAAACTGACTGTTATATAGTTTTTCATAAAATCCGCCTTTTTTCATTAATTCGTTATGAGTTCCAGTTTCTATTATATCTCCATTATTCATAACTAAAATTAAATCTGCATTTTTTATAGTAGATAATCTATGTGCAATTACAAAAACTGTTCTTCCTTTCATCAATTCATCCATTGCTTTTTGTATTTGCATTTCTGTTCTTGTATCAACAGATGATGTCGCCTCATCTAATATTAATACTTTTGGATCTGCTAAAAATGCTCTTGCAATTGTTATTAATTGTTTTTGCCCTTGTGAAATATTTGTTGTATCTTCATCTAAAATTGTATTATATCCCTCTGATAAAGTTCTTACAAAGTGGTCTACTTGCGCTTTTTTAGATGCATCTATAACTTGTTCATCTGTTGCATCTAAATTTCCATATCTTATGTTTTCCATAATGCTTCCATTAAATGCCCACGTATCTTGTAAAACCATTGAAAATACACTTCTTAACTCATTTCTTTTAAAGTCTTTTATATTTATATTATCTAATAAAATTTCTCCATCTGTTACATCATAAAATCTCATTAATAATTTTACTATTGTTGTTTTTCCTGCACCTGTTGGACCTACTATTGCAATTGTCCTTCCTGCTTCCACTTTGGCTGAAAAATTTTTTATTGTTGGTACATTATTGTTATCATATTGAAATTTTACATTTTTAAATTCTACATTTCCTTTTATATTTTCAATTGATGCTGTATTTGAATTATCTGGTACTTCTTCTTTTTCGTCTAAGAATTCAAATACTCTTTCTGCTGCTGCAATAGTCGATTGTAATACATTACTTACATTTGCAAGTTGTGATATAGGTTGTGTAAATTGTTTCATATATTGTATAAAACTTTGTATATTTCCCACTGTTATTATTCCTTGACTTGCGTAGTATCCACCTAATATACATATAATAACATATCCTACATTTCCAATAAAATTCATTATTGGGTGCATTAATCCTGATAAAAATTGAGATTTCCAAGTTGAATGATATAATATATCATTATATTTTTTAAATTCTTCCACTGATTTTTTTTCACCATTAAATACTTTTATAATGTTATGGTTTGAATACATTTCTTCTATATGACCATTTACGTGTCCTAAATATTCTTGTTGTGCCTTAAAGTATTTTTGTGATTTTTTGAATATTATCATTATTAATATTGATGATATAGGTAAAACTAATATTGCAATTATTGTCATTTGCCAAGATATTGAAAACATCATTACTAAAATTCCTGCTATTGTTGTTATTGATGTTATTAATTGTGTTATTCCTTGATTTAGATTTTGTGCTATTGTGTCTACATCATTTGTTATATATGATAATACTTCTCCATAAGTCTTTTTATCAAAATATCTTAATGGTAGTTTATTTATTTTTTTACTTATATTTTTTCTTAATGTATAAGTAAATTTCATTCCTACTCCAACCATTATATATGATTGTAAGTAAGAAAACAATACACTAATTATATATAATCCTATTAAAATAATAATTATATTTCTTATTGCTTCAAAATCTATTCCGCCTGTGCCTGAAATCATCTTTATAACGCCCTCATAGATTTCTGTTGTTGCATTTCCTATGACTTTTGGTCCTATTATATTAAATATGGTAGATAGTATTGCACAGATAATTACAATAACTATTCCTATTTTATATTTTCCTAAATATTTTAATAGTTTTTTTAGTGTTCCTGTAAAGTCTTTGGCTTTTTCTACTGGTCTTGCTCCTGGTGGTCCTCCCATTGGACCTCTATGTCTCATTTTGTTATTTTCTGCCATTTCTTCCTCCTTGTAATTTATTATTTAGAACCCCCAGTCGTGCTTCGCACGACAGCCCCCTTAATAAAGGGGCCAAGATCTTGCCTCCCTTATTTAAGGGAGGTGGCACAAAGTGCCAGAGGGTTCTGTAAAATTTGATTATTTTTCAAATTTTAGTTCTTCCTCGCTTAATTGTGAAGACGCAATTTCAAAATAAGTAGGACAATTTTTTAATAATTCTTTATGTGTTCCTTTTCCTACAATTTTACCTTCATTTAATACTATAATTTGTTCTGCATTCATAATAGTACTAACTCTTTGTGCAACAATTATTATTGTTTTTCCACCTAAATTTTCTTTTAATGCTTTTCTTAAATTTGTATCTGTTTTAAAATCTAATGCTGAAAAACTGTCATCAAAAATATATATTGGTGCATCTGTTACTAATGCTCTTGCTATTGATAATCTTTGTTTTTGACCACCTGAGACATTTTTCGCTCCTTGTGATATTTCTGAATTGTATTTTTCTTCTTTATCTTCGATAAAATCTGTTGCTTGTGCGATTTCTGCACATTTTTTCATAAATTCTTCTGTTGCATTTTCGTTTCCATATTTTAGATTAGTTTTAATTGTTCCTGATAATAAGTTACCTTTTTGAGGAACATACCCTATTTGTGAATTTAATTTTTCTAATTTTAAATCTTTAACATCTACACCATTTACTAGAATTTCACCTTTTGTTACATCAAAAAATCTCGGTATTAAGTTTATTATTGTAGATTTTCCACTTCCTGTTGCTCCTATTATTGCAGTTGTTTCTCCTGGTTTTGCAACAAAATTTATATTATCTAAAACCTTTTCATCTGCAAATGGATATGAAAAGTCTACATTTCTGAATTCTACATATCCTATTTTTTCTTTGTTAAATTCTTTTGACTCTTTTGGTTCTTTTATACTATTTTCAGTATTTAATACTTCTCTTATACGTCCAGCAGATACGGTTGCTCTTGGTATCATTACAAATATTATTGAAATCATTAAAAATGACATTATTACTTGCATTCCATATTGCATAACTGCCATTAAATCTCCTACTTGAATAGTAGATTCAGATATTTGTTTTGCTCCTACCCATAATATTAATACTATTAATAAGTCCATTATTAAAAACATTGATGGCATCATTATTCCCATTGTTCTATTTATAAATTTGTTTGTTTTCATTACATCTATATTTACTTCATCAAATCTCTTTTCTTCGTGTTCTTGTGTTCCAAATGCTCTTATTACCATTATACCTGTTAAATTTTCGTTTGCTACTTTATTTATTTTATCTGTTAATTTTTGTACCTTTTTTATTTTTGGTAATACTACTATAAATAATATAGCAATTATAATTAAAATTCCTAAACATCCTATTCCTATTGTCCAAGTCATATTGGTTGTTTTTCCAAGCATCATTATTAATGCCCCAACCCCCATAATTGGTGCATACGCTAACATTCTTATTGTCATAACTGATGTATTTTGTAAAATTGTTACATCGTTTGTTGTTCTTGTTATTAATGAAGCAACATTAAATTTGTTAAATTCTTTATTGGAAAAACTTTCTACTTTTTCAAATATGTCTTTTCTTAAATTTCTTCCAAATCCTGCTCCTATTTTTGATGCTATTAAACCAACTAAAATTGCTGCAATTATTCCAATTGCACATATTCCTATCATTTTCAGTCCAATTTTTATAATATATCCTTGTTGTATGTCTGATATATTCATTCCTAATTCTTCATAGAACATTTTTGTAAATACTAGCCCAACTTGTTTTGACGTTGTTTCTGGAATATTTTGTGCATTTTTCTTTGCTATTTCAATATTTTCTTGTGGCACTTGTTCTAAAATTGGTATTAATTGTTGTAACGCATTTGAATCCAAATTTACTGAGTTATTATTACTTGTTCCATATTCTGATATTGTTTCAGTATTACTTGTAACATTTTTTATAACTTCTACAATTATTTCACAATGTGTTGCAAATATTTTATTTAGTTTTTCTATGTTTTCTTTTGATATATTTTCTTTTAATACATATATGCTTTCATCTTTATTTAATGGATATGTGTCTTTATATTTATTGTCTCCTATTTCTAATTTTGTATAGTTTTCTTGTATTTTACTTATTTCGTTTGAATCCATAAAATATGTTATTATATTTAGACTTTTTTCACTTATTGCATTTGGTGCAACTTGTTCTATTCCATTTGATTGTATACCTACATTTACTATTTCTGACATATAGTCTGGTAGTTTTAGGTCGCACATTGCTTGTATAAATAGTAAAGTTATTGCAATTATTATTAATGCTACAAATGGCTTATAGTATGTTCGCATTTTTATTTTTGTCATTATTTTCTCCTTTTTATTGTTTGAATTTATTCATTATAAATTTACTTTTTTGCTTTGCTATCTTCGGCTTAAAATTATCTTTTTAATTAAAACAAACATTCAATTCTTCACTAAAACATTTAAAAATATGCTTTTGGCTCCAATCGCTACTTAGACGTTGTTGCCCGCAAAAGCAATTTTTAAATACATTTTAGTTCGAATTTCATTAAATAAAATATTAAAAAAATAATTTTCGCCTTACGCTTCGCTATTATAGCAGTAAATTTAAATATGTAGCCTTTTTTCATTCAAACAAGAATTAGTATATTGCAAGGCATTCCAAATTTCAAAAGCGGAGGCGTGCTTTTCGCACGTTAAGCATTTTGAATATTTGGAATAACTCCGCAAGATGCTGATTATTGTTTGAATTTGTTTGAATTTATTCTGTGCGTAAAGCTTCAACTGGGTCTTTCTTCGCTGCCATTTTTGAAGGTAAAATACCTGCAACTACTGTTAATATCATACTAATTATTATTAATATAACTCCACCAGCAAATGGTAATGCAGATACATTAGAAATTCCTACTATACCTTTTATAATTATATTAATTGGTATATTTAATAATACTGTTACTAATATTCCTAGAATACCTGCTGTTAAACCTACAATAAACGTTTCGGCGTTGAATACTCTTGAAATATCTTTTTTAGATGCACCAATTGCTCTTAAAATTCCAATTTCTTTTGTTCTTTCAAGAACAGATATATATGTTATAATACCTATCATTATTGAAGAAACTACAAGTGATATTGAAACAAATGCTATTAATACATAACTTATAACATCTATTATATTTGTTACAGAATTCATCATTGTTCCTACAATATCATTATAAGTTATAACATTATCTTCTTTTCCATCTTCTTCTTGTTTCTTGTTATAATCTGATATTGCTTTTTCTATATTTTCTTTTTCTTCAAAGTTTTTAGGATATATATTTATTGAACTAGGTTTATCTAAATCGACTGAACCTATTTTTAATAAATTTTCTTCATAGGTTACACCTAAATTTGATGAATATGCTGACATTAATTCTGTTAATTGCTCTTGACTTAGAGTTGACATATATGCTCTTTGTTCTTTTGTTAATGTCGAATAGTCAAATGTATTTGTTGAAGTCGCATTATTTGCATCAAATTTTAATCCTGTAAATACATTTACTTCTTGATTATCTTTTTGTTCTTTTACTATATCAGTATTATTTATTTCGTTTATTACATATTCTGTTAATTCTTTTTTATATCCTATTAATCCTGATGTATCTCCAATAACACTTTCTGAACTTGGTTTAATTATTCCTACTATTTTTATTGATTCTGCATTTGCAATTTTTTCTTTCATATAGTCTTCATCTTTTGATTTATCAATCCAAATTCCATTTTCCTTTTTATAATAGTCTGTGTTTAATAATAATTTAAAATTTAGATTTAAGAAATCATCATAACTATAACTTGTTTCTTCTTTTTCTTCTATAATTTCACCTTTTTGTATTTTCTTAAAACTGTCTGACAATTCTTTTTGACTCATTAATCCTAATGAGTATAATGTATAATCGCTTATTTGGTTATCTTCATTTACTATTAACACTACTTCATCATATTTTGTAGGCCAATTTCCTTCTATTAATTCATATTGCGATTTTAATAACTCATCATTGTCTAATAATTCTGTGAATACATCTGTTGATGTAAACGATGCTCCCATTGAAAATTGTGATTGTTGTTCTACCATTGCATCCATTCCAATTGCACTCATTATTTGACTTGGATTTACTTTTAATATTCCATCTGTTGTGTCTTCTTTATATACATTTAAATTTAAGTCATAACCGTATTGTATAGCATTAGCACTGTTTTTTATTCTGTTATCTCCATTTTCTAAATACTCTTTAAATTCTTTTAAATTGTTTGTTTGAATTTTCGCAGATAATGTGCTTAACATTTTATTCATTATATTTCTTGAATGAATTTTTCCTTCTTCTTTTTGTACTGAATTATCTGTACTTTCTCCCATCATAACTTGTATCATACTTGAAAAGTCTATTGTTTCTTCTTCTATTGTGATTGGATATGATGATAATGTGTCTTCTTCTACTCTATTTATATAATTTTGAACACCATTTGATAGTGATAGTATAAGTGCTATTCCTATAATTCCAATACTTCCTGCAAATGCTGTTAATAGTGTTCTTCCTTTTTTAGTCATTAAGTTATTTAAACTTAATGATAATGCTGTTAAAAAGTTCATTGATGTTTTTCCTGTTTTTGCAACTTGCTTTTCTTCATTCTCGGCTTCTTCATCAGTATAAGGGTTTGAATCGTCTATTACTTTTCCATCTAATACTTTTATAACTCTTGATGAGTATTTTTCAGCAAGTTCTGGGTTATGTGTTACCATTATTATTAATTTATTTTTTGATATTTCTTTTAGTATTTCCATTATTTGTACACTAGTTACTGTATCTAATGCTCCTGTTGGTTCGTCTGCTAGTATTATGTCTGGGTCGTTTACTAATGCTCTTGCTATTGCAACTCTTTGCATTTGACCTCCTGACATTTGGTTTGGTTTTTTATGTATTTGTTCTTTTAACCCTACATCTTCTAATGCTTTTATTGCTCTTTTTCTTCTTTCTTCTTTTGATACTCCTGAAAGTGTAAGTGCTAATTCTACATTTGATAATACTGTTTGATGTGGTATTAAATTATAGTTTTGAAATACAAATCCTACTGAGTAATTACGGTAGGCGTCCCAGTCTCTACTTTTGAATTCTTTTGTAGATTTTCCATTTATAATTAAGTCTCCACTTGTGTATCTATCTAGTCCTCCAATTATGTTTAATAAGGTTGTTTTTCCACAACCACTTTGACCTAATATTGATACAAATTCACTTTTTCTAAATTGTATATCTATTCCTTTTAATGCTTGAACCTCGTTATCTCCTGATAAGTAATTTTTCTTTATGTCTTTTAATTTTAGCATAAATATTTTCTCCTCTCTTAAAGTTATTATAATTTATATTATTATAATATTTCCTTTTTATCCCATTTCAAAAATGTCTTATACTATCTTAACACAATTAAAAAAGTATTTCAAGAAGAAATACTTTTTTCACATAAAATTCACATAATTTTAGCAAATATTAATGTTTAAAATAATAACAAAGCAATTTTTGGTTGCTTTGCTATTATTTTTTAGTTATTTTGTAGGTGTATCATTTCCTACATCTCTTTTGACCTATATAATAGGTGCGTGGTTGACACAATTTACCACCTCAAATCACTTATTAATATTGTATAATATTAATTGCAAAATGTCTAGTCTTTTAAACAATCTTTTATTTTCAATTCAGACTAATTATTTATTCTGCTACGCTATCTTCGGCTTAAAATTATTTTTTAAATTAAAACAAACATTCAATTCTTCACTAAAACATTTAAAAATATGCTTTTGGCTCCAATCGCTACGCGACGTTGTCGCCCGCAAAAGCAATTTTTAAATACATTTTAGTTCGAATTTCATTAAATAAAATGTTAAAAAAGATAATTTTCGCCTCACGCTTCGCTTTAAATATTTTTTAGTCTGAATAGTAATCTTTTTTATTCATTAGAAAATCAACCAAATATCGAAAAACAAGCATCAAATCTAAAAAGATTCAATGCTTGTTTCTTTGCCACTTTATCTTGTAGGCAATTCTTCCCACCATTTGCAGATTTCTTCCGGCACTGAGTCATCTTCCCAAAAGTCTCCATCTTCATCAGGATACGCTGGTACCATCATACAACGTACTGGTAAATCATCTGAAGAACAATTAATGACAAGTTTATTTGTTTTTCTTTCTGGTTCTCCTTCAGGTCCAGGTCCTAGATATGAAGGAACACGACCTTTTTCATCAACTTTCCATTCAGGTAAAGGAAGTTTATTTCCAGTAGTTCTTCCTATATACCCTTCTCCTTCCTTTTTCCAAACTGTTTCATCGTATTCGTCGTTTGGATAGTACCGTTTTTCTGCACATTCTGCACAGATTAATTGACCGATATACATACCATGACGCCAAAGTTTTACATGCCGTTTTCCACAAATGGAACACACATAATTTGCTGTTTCAACTTTCATCTTGAAATCCTCCTTGTCAATTGACATTTTAAATTGGTGTGTTGCTTATTACAATACCTAAGTATTATGTAAATATTATAATATATTTTACCTAAAAAGTCAAATTTTTAATCACATTTTTATATTTTCTTTTCCTACTATTTCTTCAAATTGTTTTAAAATGTCTTGTGTTAAATAGATTGCACCACATTTTTTTATAGTGTCTCCATCTTGTATTTGTACAGGCATATTATTTCTATCTCCATTAAAAAATCTTAATGCTCCTCTTAGTTTATTTTTTACTGTTTCTTCCATATTGGTTATATTTATAGTCAAAATTTTAAATTCTCTTTTATTTTCATTTTCTGCTTCTGAGAAATTTTTTATTTTTCTTACTACAATTTTTGCATCTTCATCTTCTCTAACACTTAATTTTCCCTCAATTAATACTATATTATCTTCTATAACACAACTTGAAACATCTGTATAATTATTTTCAAATAAAATAATTTCTATACTGCCATATAAGTCTTCTACTGTTGCTGTAACCATTAATTTATTTGATTTTGTATATCTTTTCTTTATGTTGTTTATTATTCCTGCATATTTTATAATTTGACCATCTTTATATCTTGTAGTTTTACCTGTTGTTTGCATTTCTTCATTTATTTGTAAAATATCCATAGTGTTTATATTTGTTTTATTTTCAATTTGCTCTTTTAGTTCTTTTAATGGATGTCCTGATATGTATATTCCTAACATTTCTTTTTCCATTGATAATAATTCTTTATCTGAATATTCTTCTTTTTCTTCGAATTTGTATTTTAATTCATTAATACTTTCATCATTATTACCAATATCAAACATTGTTACTTGCCCTGCTAAACTTTTTTTAGATGAATCTTGTATTGTGTTTATTATATTTTCAAAAGATGCAATTAAAGTACTTCTTGTTTGTTCGAATTCATCAAATGCTCCTGCTTTTATTAAACTTTCTATACTTTTTTTATTTACTGTTTCAGCCTGTACTCTTTCGCAAAAATCTGTAAAACTTTCAAATTTTCCGTTTGATTCTCTTTCTTTTACAATATTTTGTACGGCTGAAATTCCAACATTTTTTATACTTCCTAATCCAAATCTTATTTTTCCATTATCTACTGTAAATTTTGTATTACTTTTATTTATGTCTGGCTTTAATATCTCTATTCCTAAACTTTTACATTCATTAATATATATAGAAACTTTATCTAAATTTCCTAAAAAACTGTTTAATGTTGCAGCCATAAATTCTTCTGGATAATATGCTTTTAGATATGCTGTTCTATATGATACAACAGCATACGCTGCTGCGTGTGATTTATTGAATGCATATTTTGCAAATTCTGCCATTTCATCAAATATTTTATTTGCAGAATCTTCGTCTATGCCATTTCTAATACACCCTGGTACAATAATATTTCCGTCATCATCTGTCTGACCATATATGAAATATTGTCTTTCTTTTGCCATTACATCTAATTTTTTCTTTCCCATTGCTCTTCTTACTAAATCTGCTCTACCTAATGAGTATCCTGCTAAATCTCTTACTATTTGCATAACTTGTTCTTGATATACCATACAACCATAAGTTACATTTAATATTGGTTCTAATGCTGGATGTGTGTATTCAGCATTTTCAGGGTTTAATTTATTTTTTATATATCTTGGTATTTGATCCATTGGACCTGGTCTATATAATGAAACTCCTGCTATTATATCTTCTAAGCAGTCTGGTTTTAATTCTTTCATAAAGTTTGTCATACCATTACTTTCAAATTGGAATATTCCTATTGATTTTCCTGATGCCCATAATTTATATACATTTTGGTCGTTCATATCTTCATCAAACTCTACATCTATTCCCCTTGTTTGTTTTACAAGTTTTTTTGCATCTTCTATAACTGTTAATGTTCTAAGCCCTAAAAAGTCCATTTTTAATAAACCTAATTCCTCTAAGGTTGTCATTATATATTGTGTGGATATTACTCCTTCATTTACATATAATGGTACATAGTCTCCTACTGGGTCTTTTGTTATTACTACTCCACACGCGTGTGTTGATGCTTGTCTTGGCATACCTTCTAATGCTATTGCTATATCTAATAACTTTTTTATTTCTTCATTTGTTTCATATAATTCATTAAATTCTCTATTTTGTTCTAATGCTTTTTTTATTGTTATATGTATTTCCATCGGTACCATTTTTGCTAATTTATCTGCAAGTGCAAGTGGTACGTCTAATGCTCTTGCTACATCTCTTATTACCATTCTTGCTGACATTGTTCCAAATGTTATTATTTGTGATACGTGGTCTCTACCATATTTTTTTGATACATAGTCTAATACTTCTTGCCTCCTTTCAAAGCAAAAGTCAACATCAAAATCTGGCATACTTATTCTTTCAGGGTTTAAAAATCTTTCAAAAAGCAAATTATATTTTATTGGGTCTATGTCTGTAATTCCTATTGAGTATGCTATAATTGAGCCTGCACCTGACCCACGCCCTGGACCTACTGGTATTCCTTGTAATTTTGCATAATTAATAAAGTCCCATACTATAAGAAAATAATCTACATATCCCATTTTTTCTATAACAGATAATTCGTATTCTGCTCTTTTTAATATTTCTTCTGATGGTTGTTCTCCATATCTTTTTTTAATTCCATCATCACATAATTTTTTAAAATAATCATAGTGTGTTTTAAATTCTTTTGGTACTTCATAATTTGGTAATATTGTATTTCCAAATTCAAATTCTACATTGCATTTTTCTGCAATTTTTACTGTGTTTTCTATTACTTCTGGTAAATTTGAAAAGTATTCTATCATTTCTTCTTGACTTTTTATATATAGTTCATCTGTATCAAATCTCATTCTATCTATATCGTTCATTGTTTTGCCTGTTTGAATACATAGTAAAACTTCGTGATTATATGCGTCTTCTTTTTTTAAAT
>CANOPV010000004.1 GCA_947568605.1 uncultured Clostridium sp. | reverse complement strand
GTTCTATTGTGCAAAATGGATAGTTTGCACATTCTGCTCCTGCATTTGTAATTGCGTTAAACATTGTACTTTTTCCAACATTAGGAAGTCCTACTATACCTATTTTCATTACTTCATCTCCATTTTTATAATATTTTAAGCAACTTTTTCTTTGTAATTAACAATTGTTACTTCTGTTGATAATTCTTTTAATTGATTTACAATTTTTTCAACATTTTCTGCTATTTCATCATCAAAATATTGTTCACAGCATTGTTTACATACCTTTGCAGGTACTCCTTTAATTATAATTATTGTTTCTTCTAAATCAACTACATAATTTACTTTCTTCTCTTCTAAATCTCCCTTACACATAAAGCAATTCATTATTTTTTCTCCTTTTCAAATATTCTAACATAAAATTGGTAATTTATGCAATTGTTTTTTTGTTTTTTATTTTAAAATTTTATATTCACCCAAAAAAGAATTTGCAATCGCAAATTCTTTTTTGGTTTATTAATGTTATTCACTTTAATTAAACAGCATTTAGAATTCTTTTTTTCTAAGCACGATACGAAAACCAACAGTACGACATGTGGCGAATGGCAAAGTTATTGCACACGCTGCTAAAGGAGTCTTGTCCCCATAATCAACCCAAGAACCACCACTAATAACAACATAACCTCTATCTTCTTCATTTGTAATACACCAATGGTTTCCAGCAAGATCTGAAATATTATAAACCATATACTGAGGTTCAGAACCTGTATAGATTTCTCTATCAGTATCGTAATATGCTCCAATAAGTCCACTGTTTTCATAAACAAGTTTCCTATCAATTTTAGTGGCAATAAACTTAACAATCTCATCCTCCCACTTGTCTATTAAATCTACTGTATAATTGCAATTGCCACTTTTTCCGAATTTTCCCAAAATTTCATTTTTAACTTTTTCATAGGATATACGTACCCAAGCAGGCATATAGGGTAGTGACATTGGCATTTCATTTTTTCCTTCTGAAATTTCATACCGTGAAATCCACTCATCAGATTCAGGTAAATAAGTAAACTCATTTCCTAATGAGTCTACTACTACATATCCAGTATCTAAGTCGCCAGTAAGGTACTTAAACCCCGTTGGAATCCATAATGGTTCTTGTGTCGCTACACTTGTGCTATCATTGTTGTTATTCCGTGGTTCTAACATAAAAATACCTCCTTGCACTTTCGTGCGTTGTTTTGTTTTATATATAAATGGTACTTGACCAGTCTTATATATCATATCACTTTTTTATGTAAAACGCAAGAAAATTATGGTAATTTATTTTTATCAACCTTATTAGTATCTAAATACTTATAGTTTAGTGAATTTTCTTTACTAATAACAGATTTTCCCAATTTCTTTTCTAAATTATCTCTTGCTACTTTTGCAACATCACCACCCATTTTTGCTACATTTATATTTTCTTTTAGCCCGTAAGGCTTATGCTCTTTTGCAATTTCTCTTGTTGCTATTTCTCCTAAATCTGTTAAGGTTACTTCTATATCAGTCATATTATCTCTTAACGATTCTTTTCTAATATTTTTGTGTTCTTTATATTTACTTGCTTTCATTCCTGACCAACTTTGATATATTTCATTAGTTAATATAGCGTATTCAAAATTATTTTTAATTCCATTTTCTTTCCACACATCAGTTAATTTTTTTCTATCTAAAATACCCTTTAATCTTGCTTCAATCCACTTATCATTATAACCTTTATTTCTATAATAATCTATTGCTCTATTTATAGCTGTCGTTTCCCATTTTAGCAAGCCATAATTTGAAAGGTTCTGCTTTTGAACTTGGTACAGATTCTATTAATCTTAAAATTCCTTGTGTATCTAATACATCTTGATTATAATATTTGCCATCTCCCGATTTTAGTTTCAGTTGACTACAAATTGTAGTCAACTCAGAACCTTCTTTTTTTAAACGTGTTTTTAATACAGACCAATATTTTCTCGGTTCTTTACTATCAGTTAATGCACCAATCACATCAATAACACTAAAATAATATTCTTCTTTTTCAGAATTCCATATACTTCTTATCTCATTTCCTTCAAAAATATTAGAAATTGTTGTTAATTTATCATTTTCTTTTTTCATTAGACATCATTCCTTTTAAAAATTTATTATTAAAAATTATATCATTTATTTTTCGAAATTTCATTAAAAATAAAAAAATTTTTTTACTATATATTACCTAATAATTTACGACCACCCAAAAAAGAATTTGCAATCGCAAATTCTTTTTTGGTATTTTCTTGTATTTCTCATCAAAATATGATATTATAATTATATCATATTTTGTAGGAGTGATTAGTATTATGTCAGATGAAAAAAATAAAAAGAAAAAATTAGAAATAGTTAATGGAAAAATATCAGACTTAGACATTTCTACTGTTAGTGAACACATTACACCTGCTAAGCCTAAGAAAAAATCTCAATCTAATAATATTGTAATTCCACAAGAAAAGAAATAAGTAAATTAACATTTTTATTTATAGAAAAATCTTCGACTTTTTCTATGCAATAACAAAGTGGTTTATCACGTGGACATACAATGCACACCCTACATAACTAAACTATTTTTTTAATATTTATAAATAATAGGAGATATAATATTTATGGAAAATGAAATAAAAAAATTAGTTACAATTTTAGTTCCTGCATATAACGAGCAGGACGTATTAAACTTGCTTTATGAAAGATTAAAATCAATAATGGATTCACAAAATAAATACGATTTTGAAGTTCTTCTAGTTAATGATGGTAGCAAAGATGATACTTTTAATATTATGAAAAAATTGCGTGAACAAGATACACGAGTTTGTTATTTGAATTTATCTAGAAACTATGGAAAAGAAACTGCAATGATTGCTGGTCTTGACTATGCAAAAGGCGACTGTGTAATTATAATTGATGCAGATTTACAAGACCCTCCTGAACTTATTCCTGAAATGTTAGAATATTGGGAACAAGGTTATGATGATGTTTATGCAAAAAGAAAATCTAGAAAAGGCGAAAGTTTTCTTAAAAAATTAACTTCTAAAATGTATTATAAAACTCTTCAAAGCGTTACCAATATTGAAATTCAAAAAGATACAGGAGATTTTAGATTATTAGATAGACGCTGTGTTGAAGCATTAAAATCAATTCGTGAATCTCAAAGATATACAAAAGGCTTATTTAGTTGGATAGGTTATAATAAAAAAGAAATTTTATTTGATAGAGACCCTCGTGCTGCTGGTAAAACTAAGTGGAATTACGGTAAATTAATTGATTTATCTATTGATGGCTTAACTTCTTTTACAACTGTTCCTCTTAGATGGGCTGCATATATTGGTTTAGCCGTTTCTATTGCTGGTTTTATTTATATGCTACTTATAATTGGAAAGGCTATATTTTATGGCGTAGATGTTCCTGGTTATTCTTCTACAATGGTTGTTATACTATTTTTGGGTGGTCTACAATTAATGTTTTTAGGTATAATTGGAGAATATTTAGGTAGGGCTTTTTATGAATCTAAGGGACGTCCATTATATTTTATTGATGAGTATAATGGCGAACGTGAAACTAACTTAAAATTGAAAAAATAAACTTCGTCTTACGTCGTTAAAATTTTAGATAAAAAAATAGCACAGCACGCGGGCGATTAAAATCGCCCCTACATTTTATAGAGTCTAGTCTACGGAGTTTAGGGCAAAATTTGGTCGAACCTCACGGGTATTCCTTACCGATTTAGCCCCTACATTTTTCAAAATACAATTCTAGTTAAAGAATTATTTTTTTAACATTTTATTTAATGAAATTCGAGCTAAAAGGTATTTAAAAATTGCTTTTGCGTGCGACAACTTCGCGAAGCGATTGGAGCCAAAAGCATATTTTTAAATATTTTAGCGAAGAATTGAATATTTAATCTAATTAAAAAAATAATTTTAACGAAGAATTGTTGTAGAACTTTCTTAAAAAATAAAAAATAAATTAATTAAAATATTTGTCTTAGATTATAAATATCTAAAATTATACAGGAGTGAAAGTTTATGTCTTCATTTGTTTTAAAATTAATTGCAGTAATTTCAATGTTATTTGACCATTCAGGATATGTTATATTTAATAGCTTTTCTGCTTTTAATTTTATAGGTAGACTTGCATTTCCTATTTTTGCCTTTCAATTAACACAAGGATATACACATACAAAAAATCTTAAAAAATACTTTTTAAGACTATTTTTGTTTGCTATAATCTCTCAAATTCCGTTTTTACTTTTTAGACTGAAATTTGTAGAAAATATTTTTGTTTTTAATATTTTCTTTACTTTATCATTAGGACTTGCTAATATTTGGTTATACGATAAAAATAAAATTTTAGGTATGATTTCTCTTGTTTCATTTTCAACAGTGGCTGAATTATTAAACTTTGATTATGGTGCATTTGGTATTATAATTATCTTTATTTTTTATGCTTTTAAAAATAATAAAGTATTAATGAACTTCTTTTTTATATTTGCAGTAATATTAAAATATTTATTTAATTTATTAATATATTTTAATACTATTTATTTTAATAGTTACATTGCCTTATGTATTTTTACAATTCTTTCAATTATATTAATTGATTTTTATAATGGAAAAGAAGGTAAAAAAGTTAAATATTTATTATACATTTTCTACCCTCTTCATCTTTTAATTTTATATTTTTTATAAAGACATATTAATTCCTCTTGCAACAACATCTTTCATATTTTCTATTAATTCATCAATTTCTTTTGGTGTTACAATAAAATTATAATCTCCTGGCATTAATGCCTCTTTTATTTCAGAATATTTGTCTTGTTCTTTCAAATTATTTAAATATTCATTTGACTTTGCCTCATTTTGTAATTTTTCAATAAATAAATCTATACTATCTGCTGCTATTGTTGCTGCTTCGACTACTGTTGGAATTCCTATCGCAATTACTGGTATACCTAATGAATCTTTACTTATCTCTTTTCTTGTATTTCCTACCCCCGCTCCTGGTGTTATTCCTGTATCTGCTAATTGTATTGTACTACTTATTCTTTCTATACTTTTTGAAGCCAATGCGTCTATTATTATTAAAAGTTTAGGCTTTGTATTATCTACTATTCCTTTTAAAATTTCTAATGTTTCAATACCAGTTGTTCCTAGAACTCCCGGCGAAATTGCACTTACAGGTCTAGTATTTGGGTCAAGCACCTCTGGCATATATTTTAAAATATGTCTTGTAACATCAATATCTGCTATTACTTTTGGTCCTAATGAATCTGGTGTTACATATTGATTTCCTAAACCTACTATTAAAATTTCATCTATTGAAACTGAATGTTCATCTATAAGACTTTTTAATTCTCTTGATAAAACATCTGCTGCTTTTTGTATATCTTCATTTGTTGCTACTTTTAATTTTTTAATATCTATTGTAATGTAATTTCCTATTGGCTTTCCTATCGAATCTGCTCCGTTTTGATTTGTAACTTTAACTTTTGTTATTTTTATTTTTTCATTTTCTTCAATTTCTTCTGCTTCAATTCCATCTATTTCATCTTCTAAATGATTCGCTTTTTTAAAAATATCTCTTCTTTCAGACGCTAAGTCTGTTCTAAAATTATACATAATTTATCTCCTTTTCTTTTTTAACATTATTAAGTTAAGAAATGCTGTAATTAGAATAAGACAGGTATTTAATTATTTATTTTTTATTAACTAGGGTCTAGCCCTTTGATGTGCGGACGACTGCTAGTCGTCCCTTACAATTTTAAATTTAGTTAAGAACCCTCCGGCATATCAAGCCACCTCCCTTAAATAAGGGAGGCAAGTCTTAAAGCAGAACATAGGCAAAATTATTTTTTTAACATTTTATTTAATGAAATTCGAGCTAAAAGGTATTTAATAATTGCTTTTTAAGACAATTCGAGTTAAATAATTATTTTTTTAATGAAATTATGCGACAAGCTTGCACAGCAATTTGGAGCCAATGAATTAAAAAAATAATTTTAACGAAGAATTGTATAACCCAAAAATCATATTTTTAAATATTTTAGCGAAGAATTGAATATTTAATCTAATTAAAAAAATAATTTTAACAAAGAATTGTAGTAGAAGTTTCTTATAATATAAAATATTTTTAAATTATTTTATTAAAAACAGCCACATCTTCAAGTTCATCCTCTATATTTAAAAGACGATTATATTTTGCAACCCTATCTGTTCTACAAGGAGCACCAGTTTTTATTTGACCAGCATTTGTTGCAACCGCAACATCTGCTATTGTTGTATCTTCTGTTTCCCCTGACCTATGAGACACAATCGCTGTATAACCATTTCTTTTTGCTAACTCAATTGCATCTAATGTCTCTGTTAAAGTACCTATTTGATTTAATTTAATCAATATACTATTTGCTGCTCCTAACTTAATTCCACCTTCTAATCTTTTAATATTTGTAACAAATAAGTCATCTCCTACTAATTGGACTTTTTTTCCTAACCTTTCAGTTAATTTTTGCCAACCATCCCAATCTTCTTCTGCTAATCCATCTTCAATTGAAATAATTGGATATTTTTGATTTAAATACACTAAATATTCTATCATTTCTTCAACAGTTTTTAACTCATCTGTTTTCCAAAAATAATAATACCCATCTTTTCCTATTTTTTTAGCCTCTTCATACATTTCTGTACTTGCAACATCTAATGATAAAGCGAAATCTTTCCCTGCTTCAAAACCTGCTCTTTCTATTGCTTCCATAATTAACTTAATTGCTTCTTCATCATTTTCTAAATTTGGAGCAAAACCTCCTTCATCTCCTACACTTGAAACTAAATTTTTCTCTTTTAATACCTTTTTTAATGTATGATATACTTCTACACTCATTCTCATTGCATCTGAAAATGTTTTTGCTCCTATTGGCATAATCATAAACTCTTGTATGTTTACTGTATTATCCGAATGTTTTCCACCATTTAATATGTTCATCATTGGTATTGGTAAAACTTTTGAATTTGTTCCACCAATATAACTATATAATGGTATTCCTAACGAATTTGCAGCCGCTCTTGCTACTGCTAATGATACTCCAAGTGTTGCATTTGCCCCTAATTTTGCTTTATTTTCTGTTCCATCTAAATTTATTAATTCTTTATCAATTTTTGCCTGGTCGTATACATTTAGTCCCTCTATTCTTGGAGCAATGATATTATTTACATTATATACTGCTTTTCTTACCCCTTTTCCTCCATATCTTGTTTCATCTTCATCTCTTAATTCTACCGCTTCAAAACTTCCTGTTGACGCTCCTGATGGTACCATTGCTACTCCTCTATATCCATCTTCTGTTATTACTTCGACTTGTATAGTTGGATTTCCTCTTGAATCTAAAATTTCTAATGCTTTAATAACATCAATTTCTAAATATTCTTTCATACGATTACCTCCTTACATACATTATGAACAAAAAAAAATGCAATAAACTAAATTATTGCATTTTTGCTGTTTTACAAAATATTTAATTGTTACAATTCAGACTAAAAATATTTAAAGCGAAGCGTGAGGCGAAAATTATTTTACTATTTTATTTAAAATGAAATTCGAGCTAAAAGGTATTTTAAAATTGCTTTTGCGGGCGACAACTTCTAAGAAGCGATTGGAGTCAAAAGCATATTTTTAAATATTTTAGCGAAGAATTGTAAACAAAAAAATCATATTTTAACAGTCTTAATTATAACTATAATTTCATTTTTCTTAAAATATCTTTTTGTTCATCTGTAATTCTTCTCGACTCTATCATTTTTTGTAAAGTTTTATTGTATGTAAATTTATCTAAACTATTTTCTTTATTCATATAATTCATTAATTTATCATTATACTTTATTCCTATTTCTGCCAAACACCAGGCTACTCCCATTTTTACATAGTAACCCTCGTGATTTATTTTATCTAAAATTTTTATCACTTTATCTACATAGTCATCTATAATATAATAATCTAACATCATAATTACTGCAAATCTTATTTCAAATTCCTTTTTAGATTTTGTATAAGGTAATATAAATTTCCATACTTCTTCTAAATCTTTTTTCTTGATTTTTAATGTTGGAACAAATGTATCTGTTACTGCCCAACTATCCATTTTTGGAATAAAATTTTTTATTAAGTCTTCTTTTTCTTTAAATTCTTTTTTAGAATATCCTATTATAAATCCTTGTAATAATATTTCTTCAAAATATGTATCTTCTGAATTTTTTAGATATTCTTCACAATCATAATTTTTAATTATTTCTTTTGCTAAATTTCTTAATTGTGGTATTCGTATTCCTAACATTTTTTTCTTTGTGTCTGGGCATAATTTTTGATTAAATTCTTTATAATTTTTATCTTCTAATTTTAATAATTCTTCTTTTATTTTTTCTTTCATTTATTTGCTCCTTATTTTCCTATAAACATTTGAACATAAATTTTTCCATATTTTGGACTGCTTACAACCCCTATACCTGTATAATTAAAACTACTATTTAAAATATTTGCTTTATGTCCTGATGAGTTCATCCAAGCATTTACTGCTCCGGAATTACTTGAATTTCCAGCAATATTTTCTCCTGCTGTTGTATATGATACTTTAAAATTTTTTAACATATCAAATGGTGAGCCATATACTGGCGATTCGTGTGAAAAATAATTATTTGTTACCATATCTTGTGCTTTTATTTTTGCTACTCTTTGTACTTCATTATCTACTTTTAATGGTTGCAACCCATTGTTTGTTCTTTGCTGATTTATTAAATTAAATACTTCTTTTTCATCTGCTGTCATTGTGTCTGCTGTTGTTGTTTGATTATTATTTTGATTTGTTGAATTATTTGTATTAGGATATATTGGCTTTACATATTTTTTGCTTACTGCTCCTACATAATCTCCTTCTACTTGAACTATGTACCAATCTCCTACTCCTGCAAATACTCTTATATATTCTCCATTTTTTACTGTTGTAATTACTTTGTATTGTGTACCTGGTCCACTTCTTACATTTAAACTTGTTGCTGTAACTAATCCTGTTGTAAATCCTACATTATAGTAATGTTGCATTCCAAATGACCTTGAAAAAATACATACTATTGAAATAAATACCATTAATATTGTGGCTTTTATTATATTCTTCTTTTTAGAATTTAAAACACTCATAAAGAAACCTCCTAATATAAAATGTATTCTTATATGAATGTCCAATATGTATTATACGTGGCAATATTTTCCATTTACTTCTAAAATTTTATTTGTTATAATTAAATTAATAAATATTAGGAGGTACTATTTATGTACGGATATGAAGCAGAACGGATAACTGGCTACGAATTAAGGCTATATAAAGTTACAAAGGACGGTGCTAATATAGGTAAAATTTTACTTATTGACCGCAAAAACGGTTTTAAGGAAATTCATTACTTAATACCTGAACTAGACAAGTTTTCTTATGAAGAACGTCTTTGTTTTAGAGCTTTAGTCGAAGAAGAATGAGTAATTCATTTCTTATCTGTGGAAGACTTGTATGTCCTCTTTATTATTTACTTTTTTTGTTATAATCTATATCTAATGAATGTGAACGGACTTAAAAATTATCATTTTTTCATCGTGATTTTACATCTGTCCTCAAAATCACATTTATAAAAATTGTAGATAATATAGATAAAATAAAAATAACTATAAATATCTTTTCTCCTATAAAACTACTTAAAATTGAAAGTATTGCAAATACAATAACTTCTGTAAAGCATAAACTCATTTGTCCTACTGATGATAATAAGTCATAATCTTCTTTTGATTCTTTAATAATATTTTGTATTGATGTTTGAATTGATGTTTCATAAACTTTTCCTAAATTATCGCTAATAGTTTTATTAATTGAAATTATCATTTTGTCTTTTGTAAATAAATAAATTGCTGTTATAAATACTCTTATTAATGATACTAAATCGTTTGACCTTTTTATATTTTTATCAGTATATTTTCCAATTAATGTAATTGTAATAATTTGAAATAGTAGTGATGCTACAACAACTACTGTAAATGCTTTAAAATCTTGTAGTAAGATATACAAATACATTGGAACAAATAATCTTTCTATTATATGATTAGTTCTTAATGCGTATATAATTTTATATTTGCTTTTGCTTTGTATTAAATATTTTATACTAGCCTTAAAAATACTAGATTTCTTTTCTGGTTTATAATCAATTTTTAAAATTGCAATATATTGTAGTATAAAGAAAATAGCAATTATACTAAATAAAACGAATGTATTATCACTTATTACTCCCCAAGCAACTAAACAACTAGCAAAAACTACTCCTAAAATTTTACTTATAAAATATATACTGTTAAATCTACCTCTATGTTCATTTTCTACATATTTACTAGATAATGCATCAGATGATGGATTTGAAAGTCCCATCAATCCCATCGCTATTACGAAAATTATAATATTAGCATATAAACTTTCACTGTTTAGCATAAAATATGAATTTATAATACTAAATATATTTGAAATTAATATACATTTTGCAATACCTATCTTATTTGATATTGTTACAAATAATGGTGTTATTAGTCCTGTAATAAAAAATCTTATACCATATATTAATAAAATTAAATATATGGGCAAACCCGCTTTATAAAGCATAACCGTTCCAAATGTTTCGCTTAATGCATTTGCAAAATTGTAAAAAAATATACTTAAATACATATATTTGTATTCTTTTTTATAAAAATATTCTTTCATTTATTACCTCTAAAATCTTTACTAATACTATTTATTTTCATATAAATATCATACCAACTATATACTCTAATAATATTTTCATGCTTAATCTCTCTATTATATCTCGTATCATAATATAAAACTTTAACTACTTTTACTAAATCATTAATTGTAGTAGGTGAATCTTCTATCATTAAGTTAATTTTATTTTCTAAAATTTCTTTTACTTTAGGTGGTTTAGTAAAAATGATTTTATCATAGACTATATCATTTTTTCTTAACCAATTTAATGTACATTCTCTTATACTTTCATTGTTCATTTTACCATTTTCTGCTGTTTTATGTCTTGCAGAAATAATAAATATTTTATGTCCATCTTCTCTTAACTTCTTTATGACTTCACTTGCAAATATTCTTGCAGGTTCATTTTTGACATAGTTTAGAAAATATTTATTTCTATAATCATTGATTGTGCTTTCATCCCAATTTAATTTTCTATATTCATATAAATTAGCATTCTTAAATACTTTCAAATTATTTTCATAACAATATTTACTGGTAAAACCTAAAATATAATCATCATCATTTGTTAAAACTCCATCTATATCTATTCCAATATTCATAATGTATTTGTCTCCTTTATTAAATTTAATTAATTAAATATCCAAATATTTTTTTAAATTATATTTATGCATAATACTAATTTGATATTTTTACTTATTTTTATTTGTTATGCTATGTCGAATTATAACAAAAAAATAAATAAAGTTCAAGATTAAGTTTTTTAATATTTTAAAAATCTTAATCAATATATCAATAAAAATGAAGAAAGCCAACTAAATATGTTTAGTTGACCTTCAAGGTTTCTTATTTGAAATCCATCTGTTTGCCTTCTTCGATAATCCAGCCTTGCTTTTTAAGGCTTTCAATATACCTTTCGACAAAACTTACTTTATAATTAAGTTCGTCAGTAATTCTGTATGGATCTCGCATACCTCTGTCATAGAGCAGATAGAACATTTTGTCGTATGGGCTGTTCACCACTCTTTCTATCCTTATACCGTTATCCTTACCATCTTGTTGCACTATAACTTTTGGCATATAGATTCCTCCTTTAAATTTTTATATAGGAGGAATGTACACCCTACTATAATTGATATAATTGGGTATACCACAAAACTTACCTATAACTTTAGTATAACATATTTAACATAAAATTGCAAATCATCCTATTTTTCTTTTATTTTTAGATATAATATTTGTTAATATAATGAATATGATTGCAAATAAAATCATTACTCCCATATTTGTAAATATAGGTTTTAATGTTTCTATATTAAAGTTTTCTGTTGTTTTCATTAGTTCGTTTGTTTGTATGTACCAATAACTTGGTAATATGTGTGCTATTTTTAATACTAAATTTGGTAGCATTTCTACTGGTACAAATGCACCACATAAGAAACTTGACCCTAATGCTACTACATTTACTATTCCATTTATTGCATTCTTATTGTTTACTAGATTTCCTATTAACAATGCAATTGTTACAGCACATATTGTAAATATTAATGAATTTATACTACAAATTAGCCCTTGTATGCTAAACATTGTCTTTCCTACTAGCATAAAACTTATTATTACATAAAATATCCATAAGATTATTGCAAATAGTGCATTTGAAATTAATAGTATTCTATTATGTTTTTTATAATTCATACTACTTGTAATAATTCTTTTCTTTATTTTTTCTTCATTAAAACTAGATAATACTAAACATATTACATATATTGCTCCTGCTAAAATACTGTAACTTGCAAAATTATAATAAAATGTTATTCTTGATAAACTATTTGTATCTAGTTTTGATGTGATTTCTATCTCGGTTTGTTCTGATAATGTATTATTTATTTTTTCTATGATTTCATTTTCATTTCTTATTTGTTTTGCATATATATTTTGTATTTTTATGTATCTTGTAAGTATCATTTCTGCATAACTTGCTTCTCCATCTTTTGTACTTTTTACCTCTATTTTTGGGTTTTCTCCCTTTAATACTTCTTGTCTATAATTTTTTGGGATGTATATTATATAACTTACATCTCTATAAAATAATGCGTCATTTATTGCTTCTTCATCATTTTCTATTTTTACAATATTTGTATTTTCTTCAATGTATTTTATTAGATTTTTTGTTATTCCCTCATTTTCATCATTATTTATTATTAAGACATCTGGTTTACTTGCTACAAAGTTTGTAGTATTATCACTTGTTGTCATATTAAATGCACTAATTGATAACAAAATTACTGTATAGAGAATTATTATAAATTTACATTTATTTAATACTTTTAAAAATGTTTTAAATACTATCATATTTTTGCCTCCTTAATCCTCTAATTGATATAAGTATCATTATTGCACTAAAAATTAATAGGCTTATTATGTTTAGATAATATCTATCAAAAGTATCATAATAATATAATGAATAAAATCCATCTGTTATCATACTTGCAGGATTTATTTTATTTATTATTGGTATATTTTTATCTACTATATATTTCATAGTAATTCCCATCATTCCAGATAAAAAACACCCTAACATTGTTATTGCTATTAAAATTCCTGTTTTTGCATTTTCGTTTGATTTTATTAAGGTTGCTACTGCAATTCCAAGTGTTAGTCCTGCTAAACTTCCTACTAATGATAAAAGTATAACTAGTGGTAAATTAGTTCCATAATCTACTTTTATTACAAATATTGTATATATAAATAATATTGCTAGTCCTACTAATTGTGTAATATAACTTGCAAGTAGACTTGACATTATTATTTTTCCTTTACTTATTGGTGTTATTGATGTTCTTTTTCCAATTTCCCCCATATTTGCTAGATTATTATTTATTACTGTCATTCCTAATATTCCACCATATAAACAGGTCATTGATATTAGTGTATAATATTCTATCATCGTATAACTTAAATTTGAATTAGATATATTATTTAATTTTACATCTTCTTGTTGTGCTATTTCTAATACTTTTTTATATATTTTTTCATAGTCTATTTGCATATTTCCTGATGAGATTTCTTGTGCTATTGCTTTTTGTCCTAAATCTTCTATTACTCTACTTGTTTGTATTATTTCTTCTGTTACATATTTTAGTATGGTTTGATTAATTCCATTTGTTTTAATTATTACTTTTGGCTTGTTGTCTTCTATTTTTAAATATCCTGATATTTCATCTTTTTCTAGTAATTCTTTGGCTTTTTCTTCTGATACATATTGTGTATTAAAAAGTTTATCTTCGTTTTCTTCATCACTTAATGTTTTAAATGTTTCTTTTATATTTTTATTTTTTTCTAATTGAAAATTTTCATCTTCTACTATTGCAATATTTATAATTTCTATTTTTTCACTATTTTCTATATTTGAAAATGCTAGGTTAAAGAATGTTCCTAAAATAATAGGAAATGCGAATGTCCAAAATATTAACATTTTATTTCCAAATAGTGTTTTTATAGAATACTTAAAATTATGTATAAACATTAATCTCTAAGCCCCTTTCCAGTTAATTCTAAAAATACATCATTTAATGTTGGTCTTTCTGAATAAATTTTGTTATAATTTATTTCTTCATTTTTTAGGTATTCTATTAGTCGGGCTAAATTGTTTTTCCCTTTTTTATATGTAATTACTAAATTATTTACATTATAATTTACTTCATCTACATTTTCTAATTGTTTTATTTTTTCTACTTTTTCATCTGATAAATTGTTAATTTCTACTGTTACTTTTTCTTCTATTTTTGCAAGTTCTTTTAGTTCGTCTGATGTTCCTGTTGCCAATATTTTTCCTTTGTCTAGTATTATTATTCTATCACAAATTATTTCTACTTCTTCCATATAATGTGTTGTATATACTATTGTTGCTCCATTATCTCTTAATTTTTTTATTCCGTCTAATATGTTGTTTCTACTTTGTGGGTCTACTGCTACTGTTGGTTCATCTAAAAATATTAATTTTGGTTTATGTGCAATTCCGCACGCTATGTTTAGTCTTCTTAATAGTCCTCCTGATAATTGTTTAGGATAAAATTTTTTAAATTCTTCTAGTCCGACTAATTCTATTGCTTCTTCTATATATTTTTTTCTTGTTTCTTTATCTTTTATATATAGTCCGCAAAAATAATCTATGTTTTCATATACTGTAAGTTCTTGAAATACTGCTACTTCTTGAAATATAACTCCTATTTTTGCTTTTATATCATAAGAATTTGGTTTCATTTCTTTCCCGAATATCCTTATTGTTCCTTCACTAAATTTTAACAATGATAAAATACAATTTATTGTTGTGGATTTTCCACTTCCATTTGGACCTAATAGTCCTAAAATTTCTCCTTCTTTTACTTCAAAAGATAAGTTATCTATAGC
>CANOPV010000003.1 GCA_947568605.1 uncultured Clostridium sp. | reverse complement strand
TTTTTAGGGCTTATGTTTAAAAATTTTTGGGACATTTTCAAAAATCATTGACATTCGATTTTTGAAAAATTTTAATTGCTTTTTTTGTTACTTCATATCCACTTTCGTAATTTATTAGTGATTGTTCTTCTGAAAAGTCAAGTAAAGATGCTTTATATGGCATATTAATGTATCTATTAGTATTTTAGGTTTTATACAAGAAATAAATGTTTCTTCCCATAATTTTAATGTTCTTTTGCTTCCTGTAAATTTAGTGATTTTATTTGAGTCTACATTTAATACACTTTCTAATGTTAATGTTCTCCAGCATTCTAACATTTCATCTGATTTTAAGTATGTGGCTGCACCACCAACAAGGGCACCTACTGAACTACCACATATTATGTCAGGTTTAATTTCCATTTCTTCTAATGCTTTAAAAAATCCAATCTGAAATGCCCCTTTTCCTCCGCCACCTGTTAAAAATACGCCGATTTTTTTATTCATTTAGCACCTCCATATCTACTTTTATTTTAACATATTTACTATTAAAAATAAAGCCTGCAAACTACAAAAATTGTTTTTCCTCGAATATTTGGGCAAATTATTATGCTATTAATTAGAAATATATTAAATTCTTTTAAGAGCGAGGGTGATATTATAGTTTGGTGTGTTTTCTAGTATTTATAATGAAATTGTAGATAATATTTCTATTTTGAATAATTCTAGTGCTTATGTAAGACGCTATGGAGTTTTTATGATATTAATATTAATTTGGATATTATAAGCCGAGATGAGTTTAATAAAATTGTTATATATGTTTTAACAAATGATAGTAAAAAGATATCTCGCCTGAAATTATTAATAATTTATCTGCTGATAATAATATAATATTGATTTTACTAAACCTGAAATTTTATTGAATTTTCTATAATATTTTTAAATTTTATTGACTTTAATCTCTTTAAAGTAGATAATGTATATAGATTATTCTAAAAATACTAACTTTATTTAGGGGGTTTTATGGAGTATTTAATTTCTTTAATTTTAATGATAATATCAGAATTATTGATTTTAGGACTTTTCTTGTTCTTACGAAGAGAAAAGGAAAGTCAATTAAAATCTGCTTTTAATTGTATTCTTGTGTGTTTACTTGTATGGACTTCTTCTTATATATTGCAGATTTTAACTCAAAATACCAATATTTCCAAATATCTTTGGGAATGTGTCGCAAATGTAGGGGTTTGTTTTGTACCTGTTTTCATTTTTATTTTAAGTGAGATTTTTCTAAAAACTAAAATAAAATTTAAACCATATTATTTAATAATGTTTATAGTTCCAATAATCTCTATTTTACTTGAATTTACAAATGATTATCATCATTTATGTTATACTAAATTTTCTATAAATATGAATGAAATTGTATATGGTCCATATTTTAAATTCCATTTCATCTATGCTGGTAGTTTATATTTAATTAGTTTATTTAATTTTTTAAAATATTCAATTAAAAATTTAGGCTTTTTTTTAAGACATTCTTTATTAATAATTTTGGGAATTTCTATTCCTTTAGTTATTAATATATTGGGTACTACATCTATTTTATCTATAACTGTTTATTGGACTCCTATTTCTTTTTCAATAGGTATGTTATTATTTGCGATTGCAATTTTTAAGTTTAAGTTTTTAAATATTGCTCCAATTGCAATGCAGACTATTGTAGATAGAATGTCTGATAGTTTTGTTGTTTTAAATGATAATAATGTTATTACTGATTTTAATGAGACTTTTTTACGTTCGTTTAATTTGTCTTCATCAAAGATTAGAAATGTGAATGTTATTGATGTTTTTAAAAATGATATTAAATTTAAAGATGATTTAATTAGTATAGAGGATGCTATTAATAAAGTAAAGACTACTTCTGAAACTTTATTTTTTGATAAGGTGTTTGAAATTGATGAACAGTATTTTAATATTGAGATTAGTAAGATTTCTTCAAATGGAAATTATTTAGGTGCTCTTATTTTGTTTAAAAATGTAACTCAACATATTTTGGATATTCATACTATTGAGTCTAATCAAGAAGTACTTATGGAAAGAGAGCGCTTGGCTACTCTTGGTCAGATGATAGGTGGTATTGCTCATAATTTAAAAACTCCTATTATGTCTGTTGCTGGTGAGATTGAAGGTTTACACGATTTAGTACAAGAATATCGTTCTTCTATTGGTGACCCTGATGTTACTTTACAAGACCATAATGATATTGCAAATGATATGGATGTTTGGATTGATAAGATTAAAAATCACCTTTCATATATGTCTGATATTATAACTGCTGTTAAGGGACAGGCTGTTACTTTGTCTGCCGAAGATTTTTCTAATTTTACTATTGATGAGCTGATTAAGCGTGTTAATATTTTGATGAGACACGAGTTAAATAATTCTTTGATTACTTTGAATATTAATTCTAGTGTTGATGATAATTTAGAATTGAATGGTAATGTTAATAGTTTGGTTCAGGTTATTAATAATATCATTTCTAATGCTATTCAGGCTTATAATGGGGAGACTAATAAATGTATTGATTTTGATATTTCTTCTACTCGTTCTAATATTGTTTTTTCTATTAAAGATTATGGCTGTGGTATGAGTAAAGAGGTTCAAGATAAGTTGTTTAAGCAGATGATTACTACTAAGGGTAAAAATGGTACAGGGCTTGGTTTATTTATGTCTTATTCTAATATTAAGGCTCATTTTAATGGTAATATGACATTTCAATCTGAACTTGGTAAAGGTACTACTTTTAAGATTGTGTTGCCGATTTAAAATTTAATATAAAATACAATTCGGGTTAAAGTATTATTTTTAATGAAATTATGCGACGATAAACCCAAAGTTATTCGGAGCCATGAATTAAAAAAATAATTTTAACGAAGAATTGTAGCAGAAATTTCCTATTATAGAACAAAGTGGCTTTTCCACACGGGCGATTAAAATCGCCCCTACATTTTCTCTATCCTTTAAAATTTTGAATTTTTAGATTGCAATTCAAACTAAACTACATTTAAAAATTGCTTTTATGCGACACGTTCGCGAAGCGATGGAGCAAAAGCATATTTTTAAATGTTTTAGTGAAGAATTGCATAATAAAAAACATACTTTAAATTTTTTAAGTCTACCCTTTATTGTAGGGTCGCTCAATGTTCTCCCTTACATTTTCTTTACTTTTTTAAACAATGAATATATTCTATTGTACTATCTTTTGAATAATTTCTATTATTATCTGCTTTAAATCTTTTATGTTTTTGTTCATATACTTTATATTTACCATATTTAGACATTGTTTCTTTTATTTTATTTATAGGTATTATTCCTTCATCATTATAGCTTAAAAATATATATTTAAAATTAGCATTTTCTATTAAGTCTTGAAAAACTGTTTCTGCTTCTTTTTTTATACAATATTTTGATTTTTTGCTTGTTTCTTCTCTTATTCCTGCTTTTCCTTTTATTTTAGGATTATCATATAAAGCAATAGTTTCTAAAATATGATAATTCGTATCATATTTTCTAGTATTATATGGAGGGTCTATATATAAAATATCTCCTGATATCTCTCTTATTAATTTATTTGCATCTTCATTTTTTACTAAATATGTTTTATTTTTTTCATTTATTAATATTTCTAATGGCTTTAACTTAAGTGTTTTACTTGCTGACTTTTTTATATCTTTTAAAAATGCTTCATATACAGAAGCGGTATTTGCAACTTTATCAGCAGCCTCTAATAAACAAGTAATAAGATAATAGTATTCATTTTCTTCTATTAAGTTTTTATTTTTCCATTCTTCAATTTTATTTCTAATTGAATCAATTTTTGAACCATTTTCTTCTGTAAAATATTTTCTTTCATATTCTTGATTTTTTGTACCACTAATAGTATAATTTTTATATATAAATCCTTTTTTATCATTTATATTATTTAGATATTCAAATACATCTTTTATTTTACTTTGTTTTAATTTATCAAAACTAATATTTTTATTATTTTCTATATAGTGTTTTGCATTTACATAACTATAATACTCTATATCATTCGAAATTATATTATATCCCCTATTTTTAAAGTATTTGCCTACACTTGATGTTCCTGCAAAAATATCACAAAATATAATATTCTTTTTTCTTATTTTTGCAAAATCTTGTATAGTATTATCTATATAATTAAGTATTGATAATTTTGATCCTATATAATTCATTAATTTACTCCCTTTAATTTCTACATTATATCATTTTATTTTCTTTTTCTCAACTTATATATATAAATTTTTATTATTTTTGAAGGAGGTGATTTTACAAATAAAATTAACAATATAGATACAAATAATTGGAAAAATTATGTAGATATCTTTACAGATAGTTTGTGGATAATAGATAAAAGAGATTTGTCTGGTAATCATAAAGGTGATTATTACGGAAATTTTATCCCTCAAATTCCAAATCAATTATTAATAAGATATACTAAAATGGCGATTGAGTGTTAGATGCCTTTTTAGGAAGTAGAACAACATTAATTGAATGTAAAAGATTAGGTAGAAATGAAATTGGAATAGTAATTGGCGATATGTATAAAAATTCCATTAAATACATATTTTAATTTATTAATGTTAAAATTAATAATAAAAAATATTAACGAAACAAAAGGAAAAGAAAATCAGCAAAATATATGGAGATATATGGATTTAAATTATGTATTTTATATTTTTAAACATGAATATATTTTAATATTTAAAAAAGTAACTAATTAATTTAGTTACTTTTTGTTAAATTTTTTCTAAATTCTAATGGATCATACCAAAAACATCCTATACACCCGTTTCCATCCCCGTTATGTTGCTCATTTCCTTTATAATATGATATTGGATATCCTATATTTTTAGCATCAAATCTTTTATTTGTTCTTCTACATTCTTTACAAAACTGTCTTTTAGCATCATTTGCCGCTTTACTTAATGGCTGAAAATCTTCTAATTTCTGCGTCTTTATATCCATTGCAGTGCCTTTTTTCCATCCATTCTTATGATCTACCTCTGGATTTGAAGTATACAAAATTACACATCTTTGTTTTTTATAAAAATTCTTTATATCACTTCTTATTGTTTGACTTCCATTCCTATCTTCTTCTGTTTTATATCCATTCAGCCTTATTCTGTCTACGCCATTTCCACGTGTAATTGATTTATCAAATTCTATATAATAATATTTAGCAATTGTTGATTCTTTTCTACACCAATCTGCACCATTTTGAAACATAAGGTCTTTATATTCTCCAATAAATTCCTCTTTTGATACCCATCTACTTTTACCTTCTTCATCTGGATTTGCTAATTTTACAAATAAATATGGTTTAGTTCCTTCTTTAAATTTAGGTCTATCCATTCTTTTAAACCTCCTCAAAAAATTTATCTATTCTTACTTCTAAAATAATTGATATTTTATATAAAGTCATTAAAGAAATATTATTTCTATCATTTATTGATTCAATTCTTTTTAAATGGTTAACAGAAATATCTAATTTTTCTGCTAATTCAATAACACTTATTTTCTTTTGTTTTCTATATTTTTTTATATTTTGACATATAATAGATTTTATATTTGGATTATAATATTCACTTTCTTTCAATTTTTATACCTCCGACAAAATTATACAATAAAACAAAAAAAATATAAGCAACCTTTCGTGCCTATATTTTTAAATTTATTATCAATATATTTTATAAATAATTTATATTGAATATATAATGACATATTTTTTCTATAAATGTTTCATAATCATTATATATTACTGTTCCTCCAAAATTATATGGAGCAGAGTATGGTTCTAATCTATATGGATTATCATTTAAATAATAATCACAATATTCACTTCTATTTATAATAGTATTATTAATGGGAATGTCTACTAGATAAACTAAGGTTTTTGTAGGTGTATGCATATATTTTTCAGTATTATCATTTGATAATTTTATGTATTTACTTAAATTATGTTCTGTTAGTGTTTCATATTTTCCTATTTCTCCTTCATTTGTAAAATATGGTACTTTTGAAGGTATAATTATTATTTGAAAATATGGTTTTCCATTACTTCTAATATTTGCTGTTTCACCAAGCATATTTTCAAAATAATTATTAGAATTTTGTGAATAATTACTCATTATAAATTTTAGAGCAACTGCTGCAATAATTTCTTTATCTTTTTCTATTCCTATATCAACTTTTTTATTCATATATCTTCCTTGCATACTTGCTTCTTTATCATCATTTATTCCTAATGAGTGAATTTTATAACCTTCACCTAATTTTTCTATAATGTCTTTTGCAATTGCACCGTGTAATATTTTTAACTTTTTATTACTTTTCGGGCTAGTTTCTAAACATCTTTCAAATGATTTTTTTATTATTTCTAAAAATTCTTCATTATCCATTATAATCCTCCAATTCACAATTTAAATATTTTGCAAGTTCTTTTGATGAATATGTATAATATCCTCCTCTTTTACATTTATTTATAATTTTTAAATAATTAATAAATGTATCTGAACATATAATTTCTTTTATTTTATCCTTTGATACTTCTGTTAATATATACAACCCGCTATATATTCCTTTTCCTTTTTCTACTTCATTTATTTTTATTGATTCTATGTCTTTTATCATTGTATTAATTGATAGTTTATTTTTCTGTACATCATTAATTGCTTGACTTCTTCCAAATCCATACCAAAGTGAGTCTAATTTTTTATCATCTTTTTTATTTAATTTTTTTTTATTTGATTTTAAATATTTTTGTACATCCTTATCTAATTCATTAAAATTTATTATTTTTCCATATTTATTATAAGGATATATACATTTTTTCCATTCTCCAGTAGATGCTTTTATTACATCTATAATATTATTTTTAAAGTTAAAGTTATTTTGTATAAATATATTATCATTTAATGTTGCAAATCCATTTTTTACTTGGACTTTCTCGTCTTTTTTTATATCATAATTTAAGTATTTTATATATCTTTCATTATTATTAGATAAAACTATTTTTTGATCTATAAATAAGTTTTTATATTCAATATCACACATATATTTTGGTTTTTCTGTATTTATATCATATTTATAATATTTACATTTTTCAAATACTTTTTTATTACATATCTTTGTTATCATAGTATATGTTGTTACATCAAAGGGCTGATAATGTCCTAAATCATACAGACTTTCTAAGTTTCTATTTTCTTTTAAATATTTTCTAAGTTCATTTCCTGCTAGACTATTGCAAAAAGAATTAGGTGTAATATAACAAAGAACTCCATCTTTATTTAACATTTTTAATCCTATTTCAAAAAAAACTATATATAAATCTGTCATTCCTGTATTACAAAATGAATATTCTTTTACTTTATTATATTGATTTTCTAAATTATGAACTCTAACATAAGGGGGATTTCCTATAACAAAATCCATTTTTCCATCATATTTATTTATTTCTAATGTGTTTTCATTTATAATATCCCAATTTACTTTTTGTAACTTTTCCTTTTTTATTATGTTATTTAATTTTTCTATACATTTGTTATATATTTTTTCATCCTTTTCTATTCCGTGAATGTATTTTTCTAGATGTTCTTCAATATCTTTTTTTGTTTTATACCTCTTTTCATATTCTTTTATATAGCGTTTTATAAATTCTACTAAAAATGCACCATCACCACAACTGTTATCTATTACATTTTTTTCTAATATTTTTTCTCCTGAGTAACCTGAAATGTCTAAAATGTTTTGTACAATATGTTTTGGTGTGAATACTTGTCCTTGATTTTTTATTTTCGTATTTTCTTCCATTTGTTCCTCCATATATGTTTTTACTATATCATATTTTATTAATTATATCAAGAATAAAAATAGGATGTGCTAACACATCCTATTTTTATTGTTATTTACATTTTTCTAATCTTTCTATTACTCTTTGTTTTCCTAATACTTTCATAATTTCATACATATCTGGCGTATTTTTTCTTTTTGTTAGGACTACTCTTATTACTGTGCTTATGTCTCCTACGTGTCCTTTGTACATTTCAGGATTTTGCTTATATTCTTTTACTTCTTTTGCATATCCTAATTCACCTGCTAATTCTTTTATTTTATTAAACCATTCTTGTTTGTCATCGTTTTCATTATAATATTTTTCTATGTATAAAGTTAATATTTTTGATATTTCTTCTTTGTCTGATATTTTATCAAAATCATATTGAGTATTATTTTCAAATTTATCATCAAACATATAATATATATTTTCTTTTACATCTGACCATTTTGCAATGTCTTTTCTTGGTTTTACTCCTCCTCTTTCTATTCCGAAGATTTGTAATGCATATTCTTTATTTGATAACATTTGTGCTAATTCTTCATCATATCTTTTTGCCCATTTATCTGCTTCTTCATATATTCTTTCTTTTGTGTATTTTGATATTACATTTTTTGATACATCTAATAGTTTTACTATATCGAATATCGCTCCACTTACACTCATTTTATTTAATTCAAAATTAAATTCTGATAGTTCTTTATCTGGATTTGCTCTTCTCCAACTTTCAAAGTTTGAGTTTGCAATGTTTAATAAGTATTCTGTTACGGCTTCAGATGGTATTCCTTGTTCGTGATAATAACTTACTGCTGCTTCTGGGTCTTTTCTTTTACTTATTTTTCTTTTTTTGCCTTCGTCATCTTTCATTATTGGTGCTGTATGTGCATATTTTGGTATTTTAAATCCTAATGTCTTAAATAGGTCTATATGAAGTGGTACTGATGATAGCCATTCATCTGAACGAATAACGTGTGTTACTTTCATTAGGTGGTCATCTATTGCGTGTGCAAAGTGATATGTTGGCAGTCCATCTGCTTTTATTATTATTATGTCTTGGTCGTTTTCTGGAAAGTCTACATTTCCTTTTATTAAGTCGTGATGCTTTATTTTCCTTTCTTCATTTCCCATTGATTTGAGTCTTACTATATATTTTTCTCCGTTTTTTATTTTTTCTATTGCATCGTCTAATGGAAATGTTCTATATTTTGCCCATACTCCATAATATCCTGTTCTTATTTTTGCTGCTTCTTGCTTTTGTCTCATTTCTTCTAGTTCTTCTGCTGTACAAAAACAAGGGTATGCTTTTCCTTGTTCTATTAAGTATTTTGCGTAAGACTGATATATTTCTTTTCTTATACTTTGTTTATATGGTCCATATTTCCCTATTTCTTCTTCTTCGTTTATCATTCCTTCATCAAAATGAATGTCGAAATCTTTTACTGCTTCAACTATTTCAATAACTCCATTTTCTATTTGTCTTTTTTGGTCTGTATCTTCTATTCTTAAAAAAAATACTCCTTCTGTTTGTTCTGCAAGTTTTTTATTTATTATACTTTGATATAGTCCTCCTATATGCATATATCCTGTTGGGCTTGGTGCGACTCTTGTAACCATTGCTCCTTCTTTTAGGTTTCTTTCTGGATATTTTTCTTCATAATATGATATTGGTTTTGCGTTTGGAAATATTAGGTCTGCTAAATATTTATAATCCATTTTCATCTTCCTTCCTTTTATTTAGTGTGTATCTAAATATACCACTTTTCTACTTTTTTGTCAATTATTAAAGTATTAGAAATTTTTATAAATGTCAAAATTATATTTGACAAATTTATGTTATATGTGTATAATAGATATAGGAAATGAAACACAGAAATGTGTTGCCACATAATTTTTGTTAAAACACTACATTGCCTGGTAAAGCAAAATGTAGTGTTTTTATTTATTCCTTATTTGTCCAAAGTATGTATATAACTGTTAATAAGGCTACGTTTATAGTTACTGATGTCATAAATCCTAAAATTAGGAATAGTAAAAATTCTACCATAAACACCACCTCACTTTCCCATAGTTAGAAACTATGAAGTTTAGTGGCAACACACATCTGCTTTATATTCATTTCCCATAATATATACTATATAATATGTTTTACTAAAAAACAAGCGAACAGATTAAAATTTTGTAATTAATTTACAATTTTACATAAAGTATGGTGTAATGTAAATAGTTAGCAATTTGCTACTGTAGTTCCTCGCTTTCACAAGAGGACAAATAACAATATTTTAGTAGGAATCGTTATGATGAAAGATTTTCTGGATGCAATCGCAAGTAGGCTTAATGTACGGATAGTCGTGGAGGAACACTCTGGGGAGGTACTGCAAGGTTTAAATATTACTATGCAGATGTTCAACTACAGAGAAGTTACCGACGAGGTAAGAGATTTGTTTAAAAATGAACTCCGTAATCACATATTCGCCAAATTACAGACTATGGAAGTTGGCGAGAGTGCGGAATATGTTTTCGATTGTGGCGATATAAGACCTCTCGGAACGCTTATGCAAGATGCCAACGACAATCTATCAGAAGTGTTGCTTAAACTTCCTACTCTCGATGATGAAGAGACCTATAGTCTTCCAAGTGATACCTTCATTTGCTTTACACTCACCAAAAAAGAAGTAGAAAGTGTTTCTATAAAGCCAAGTGTGTGTCCGTGGATTATGGAAGTTTTTAGTGAGCAGTAATTATCACAACGGAGCCTGTTCTGTTAATCAGAACAGGCTTTTTTTATTGGCTATCTATATTTATCCCAATTTCAGTAAAAAATTTTTATTTCATTTCAAATTAAAATTAAAGTTTTGTAACTTTTTTCAACATTTTTTGCAAATTATCTTGATTTATTTCTAATTTTTTTATATAATTATGGTAATTATTATGAAAGGGAGATTATTATATGAGAAAGGGTACATATAATGTAAACTCTAATGGCTATAAAATTCTTATAGTGGATGATGAACCTGGTATTGTTGATTCTTTATCTATATTTTTAAAGCGTTTAGGATATACTTTTACAGGCGTTACAAATCCCTTAGAAGCAATAGAACTTGTAAAGAATGAACATTTTGATTTAATGTTATTAGATTTTATTATGACTCCTATTCACGGTAATCAAGTAGTTGAAGAAATACGTAAGTTTAATGAAGATTTATATATTTTATTATTGACTGGTCATAAAGATTTGGCTCCACCATTAGAAACTATTAGAAGATTAGATATTCAAGGTTATTGTGAAAAAAGTAATAATTTTGACCAATTACTTCTTTTAGTAGAATCTGGAATTAAGGCTATTGCTCAAATGAATTTAATTAGACAAATTAATAAGGAGTTAAAAGATACAAATATAAAACTAGAACAGGCTTATATGGAATGTATTGAGACATTACGCTATACAGTTGAGGCAAAGGATCCTTATACTCGTGGTCATTCTGATAGGGTTTCTGAATATTCTTTATTAATTGGGAAAAAATTAAATTTGTCTGATGATGATTTAGAGGTTCTAAAAATTGGTGGATTATTTCACGATATTGGAAAAATAGGCGTTCCTGATAGTATTTTATTGAAGCCTACAAAACTTACAGATGACGAGTATTCACAAATTAAAAATCATCCTTCTATTGGTGAACATATCTTATCAAATACTACTATTTTTAAAGATATTATTCCAATTGTTAAACATCATCACGAAAAATATGATGGTAATGGGTATCCCTTAAAATTAAAGAGTGATGATATTCCATTATTTGCAAGGATTACTGCTGTTGCAGATAGTTTTGATGCTATGACTTCTAAAAGAACATATAGAGATTCGTTAAGTCTAGATTTTGTAAAGACTGAAATTGAAAAATGTAAGGGTACACAATTTGACCCAAAACTTGCAGATATATTTTTGGATATTTTGAATAATAATTATAATGATATAATTAAAATACAAAAAAAATATTTATAGTGTTGCATTTAATCAATTTAATAGTAATTTATTTTAAAAATTTACACTCTTTGTTAGTCGTTCTTCGTTTTTTAAACTGCAATTTGAAATAAATTTCTAAAATAAGTTTCTAAAATAAGTTACTATTAGATTGATAAATAAACTTAACATTTATCACTAAAAGGGGGTGAATTTATGGACGAAGAAAATTTAACACAAAATACTAATAATACAACACCTACTCAAGAACCTGAACAAAAAGGTATGAGCGTTGCTTCTTTGGTTTTAGGTATAGTATCATTAGTATTATTCTGCTTATGGTATTTATCTCTTCCTTGTGCAATTATTGCTATAATACTTGGTGTTATGGGAAGAAAAAAAGGTGGAAAGGGTATGGCTACTGCTGGTATAGTACTTGGTTCTATTGCTATTGTATTAGTTGTTGTAATTCTTATATTAGCAGCAATAGGTATTGGAGTATTATCATCAATGGATCCTAATTCATTAAATACTATGTATTATTAATAAAAAAAAATAATCTCAATTTTTGGGATTATTTTTTTATTTTATGTTGGTTACATTTAGGATTTTATATAATAATACTAGTGATGCGGGCGATTAAAATCGCCCTTACACTGATTTTGAATTGTTTTTATATGATATTCTAGTAAAATACCAAAACATTATTTTTTTATTATAATAGGAGGTTTTTATGGATACAGCAGAAATTAGAAGAGATACTAAAAATTTTATAAAGGGAAAACATCTTAAAGCAAGTGTTATATTTTTGATTTATTCGCTTTTGGTTGGAATTGTTGGTATTATTCCTTTTATTGGTTCTACTTTTATTATGATTATGTCAATACCTTTTAGTTATGGTATAATATCTTGTATGATTAAGTTGAAAAAAGATGAAGAGGTTGGATATTTTGATTTTATTTCAATTGGTTTTTCTCAGTTTTCTAATGCTTGGAGAGTTACTTTTAGTATGTTAGGTAAGGTATGGCCATATCTTATTGGTTATTTTATTAGTGCAATTTTCTTAGTAATAGGAGTAGTAACAAGTGCTTTTTCTATTGCATTATTAACTGTTTATGATAGCCCGCTTCCTGATATGTCTTCTCTTGGGACTTTTTCTTTAATTTTTATGGGTATTGGATTTGTTGGTTTTATTGTTTTTGCAATATTATTAGCATTAAAGACTCTTTATTATTCTTTATCTAATTATATTCTCTATGATAATACTTCAATGAAGGGTAGGGAGATTGTTGAGAAGAGTTATAATTTGATGAAAGGTCATCGTTGGGATTTAGTTAGAATGCAAATGCCTTATTATTTAATTGCTTATTTAATTACTTTTGCATTGGGTATTGTTATGGCTATTATTGGTATTTCGCCTGATGAGAATAGTTTTATGTTTTCTTTATTGAGTATAATTCCAATGCTATATTTCTTCCCTTTAATTCAGTTTTCAATTTTGAAGTTTTATGATAAATTAAATGAGTTAAATAGTAATACGAAATAATTAATAATAAAAAATAAGAAAAATTTAAATTTTTCTTATTTTTTTATTTTTATATTTTTAATTTCCCGTGCTTCTATATTTGCTTAATGCTAGGTTCCATACTTTTATTGCGATTAGCCATATAATTATAGCAATTATTGGTGCAATAATTATTAAATTACTTTTTCCTTGCCCAATATAGTCCAAAGTCGGATAGTATGACGCATAGGCAAATGGAAATATTACACTTATTAGAATTCTTACAAATTTATTATATATTTCTATTGGATATTCTGCTAATTTATGTAATTGGAAAACAGACCATACTACTTCATTAGATTTATATGTCCAAAATCCTGCTACACTAAATATTGTTTGTATTCCGCCTATTATAAGTGCACCTATAATTCCAAAATATATTAATTTGATAACTAGTATAAATGTTATTGAATTTTGTAGTTTTATAAGCATTGATATTATTAATACTATTGAAATTACTAAATATCCCAATGCTGTTGAGGTCTGTGTTTCTCCCAAAACAGATATTAACGGATTTACTGGTCTTAATAAAATTGTATCAAATTTACCTTTTCTAATTAATCTATTTCCTATATCATAAGTAGAATCAAATAATAAATCATTTATAGTTACTGATAACATCATTACTCCATATAGTAATAATAAATGTTCAAAGTCCCAACCTGCAATATTATCTGTGTTTTGAAATATGACCCATATAAATATTAATTCTATAATTTGAAATGCTATTTGTGATACCATTCCTACTAAACAATCTACTCTATATTCCATCATTCTTTTTAGTGATGCTACTAAAAAAGAAATATATAATTTAATATTTCTAACCACTTTATCCTCCGTTTATTGTTATCTTTTTTATTGCTTTATTAAATATTAATTTTGCTATTATATATAATAATATTATCCATATACCTTGTCTTAATAATACTTGTAGTATTTCTATATTGCTTAATTCTCCAAAATATATATTAATTGGTGTATATATACAATCTTTGAATGGTAATATATTTGCAATTTTTTGTAAAGTTTCTGGAAATAGACTAATTGGTGCTATCATTCCTGAAAATACACTTAATATTGCTCTTTTTAGTATTTCAATACCCCAAATTGAGTTTGTATAAAAGGCTGTCATCCCTATAATTAGTTCAAAAAAGTATATTATTACAATAGATAAACATATTACAAGTATAAAAAATGCAAAATTTATTATTCCTTTTGGAAGTAATACTCCAAATAATAGTGCACATACCCCAAATGTAACAATTCCTACAATTAAAGATTCAATTAATTCTCCTATTCTTATTCCAAAGTAATAACTAAAATATGATATTGGGTTTAATAATTCTCTTAGTATTTCTCCTTCTCTTATAGAAATTCCCATTAATTCGTTTATTCCCCAGTTTACAATTGGACTTAATGATACGACTAAAATATAGTATGTGGTTATTTGCTCAAAACTCATATTTAAAATTTGATTTCCATTGTTATATATTGCAAGCCAAATAAATACATATACCGTTATTTCTACAATAAAATTAAAAATATATAAAAATAAATCAAATCTATAATATAATCCTTCTCTTGCATCTTGCTTTGCTATGGACCAAATTTTATTAATCATTAATAATTTCTCCTCTGTATATCTCTTTTAATATTTCTTCTAATCCTTCTTCTTGTATATGTATATCTAATATTTCACAATAATTAGATATTACTTTTACAATATCAATTATTGTAAATTTATCGTGATTAAATTTTATTTTTATATTTTTTTCGTTTTCTTCTATTACTTCAAATTCTTCTTGATTGGTTTCTAATGTAATATTTTTGGTTTTATTTTGTATAATTAATTCTGCTATAATGTGTTTTCCATATTGATTTTTAAATTTTTCTTTTTCCCCATCGTATATAATACTTCCTTTATCTATTAAAATAATTCTATCACATACTTCTTCTATGTCTTTTAAGTCGTGTGTTGTAAGTATTACTGTTGTTTTCTTTTCTTTGTTAATGTCTTTTATGAATTTTCTAATTTTTTCTTTTACTAATATGTCTAACCCTATTGTTGGTTCGTCTAAATATAATATTTTTGGGTTGTGAAAGAATGTTGCTGCTATTTCACATCTCATTTTTTGCCCTAAACTTAAATTTTTTACTTGTTTTTCTAATAAGTCTTCTAAATCTAAAATCTCAGTAAATTTTTTTAGGTTTTTTCTATATTCTCCTTCTGGTATTTCATACATTTTTTTTATTAATCTAAATGATTCGATTACTGGCAAGTCCCACCATAATTGCGTTTTTTGTCCGAATACTGTTCCTATTTGTTTATTGTTTTGTATTCTTTTTTCAGTAGGAATTATTCCATTTACTATAACTTTCCCAGATGTTGCAGTTAATAGTCCTGTTAACATTTTTATTGTTGTTGATTTTCCTGCTCCATTTTCTCCTATATATCCTACAAGTTCTCCTTCTTCTATGTTAAAACTTATATTATTTACTGCTGTTTGTTCTTTATATTTCGGATGAAATAAATGTTTTATATATCCTAATATTCCGTGCTCTTTTTCACTTATTTTATATTTCTTAACTAGATTTTTTACTTCTATTATTGCCATTTGTTACCTCTTATTTTATTTTTTTATTATAATAGCATAAAGGGATTTTATTTTCAATATTATTACTAAAATATTTTGCTTTTTTGTAATAATTCATTTAATTTTGTTGTAATTTATAATAAAATAAAGTATAATTTAAACATCCTTTTCACAAGGAAATCTTTTGAAGGGGGTAAAATTATATGACTTTTGCAGAATTTAGTCAATTTCTAATCTATTTATATAGTACTATTTTTAAATAAAATTGTCAATAATTTTAGAAAATTTTTTACTCTTTTATTTTATATAATTCTAATTATTGCCCAAATTATAAAACAGATAAAAATCATTATAATAGAAAAGTATATTTTGTTATAATGACTTTTTTTATTTTTTCCATTTTTTATTTTCTTTATGTTATAAAACATATATATTACAAATATATATGTAATTGCAATTATTAGATATTCCATATTTTATATTCTCCTTAGAACACAAATCTAATTTCAAAATATTTTATTTTGCATTTTTAGGACAATTCGAGTTAAAGAATTATTTTTTAGCATTTTATTCAATGAAATTCGAGCTAAATATTTCAAAATTGCTTTTGCGGGCGACAACTTCGCGA
>CANOPV010000002.1 GCA_947568605.1 uncultured Clostridium sp. | reverse complement strand
CTCTTAAATAGTTAAAATTACATAAATGTAAAAAATCTTTATTTACATCTTCAATTCCAAATTCGTTTTCTTTTTTTCCTATAATTTCTGCATTATAAAAGTTTCCTACAAATTCTAATTGTTTCTCCTTCTCTAATTTCATAAAGTCTTTATATGTATAATAAGCAATTTTATTTTTACTACCATCATTATTTGTATCAATTGCAAGACAAACAGAATATTGATTATACTCCTCATTTTTTAAAAATAATAATTTATATCTATAACTAATATTATTTTCAAATTCTTTTTTTAAGAGTTCAAAAAATTTTTCAGCATAAAACTTTATATTCTGTTTTATCATATTTCTTTTTCCTCACTTTTTTCTAACATTTTATTCATTTTTTCTTTGTAGTTATCTATATCTTCTAAGCTTATCCATTCTGGTTTTTCATTTTCTGAAAAAGAATTATAAATATTTTTCATTTCTTCTATATGTTTATCTATATCTTCATAATAAAGATGACCTAAAAATCCATTTCCATTGCCTATAAAGTAATCACAATCAGCTCTTAATCTATCTAACATCATATAATTATATTGGTTAGCTTTTTTTCTTTCATAATTAGGATCATCTTTTGGATTATTAACTAATTCATATTTTTCTAAATTTTCAACTTTGCATATAGGTTCTCCATACTCTTTTGTGCAGTACATTAAACATACTTCGCCTACATTTTGATTTCCATTTTCACAATATAAATTTTCATTTTCATCTTCATAATAGTAATTGTCATTTTCTTCATATTTATATATTAATTTTATTTTTTCATTTAAGTATTCTTCTATATTGCTATATTTATTTTTTATACTAGCATTTTCATTAAAATCGTTTACTATATGTAAAAGTGCTTCTTTTATATCTGTATATCTTCTACTCCAAGTTTCATTTGTACCAACCTTTCTTCCTTCCAATGCAAATATAAAAGGAGAATATATATCTTCATCTCTTATCAAAGTAAGATTCCAAATATTTTGATTACTATTTTTATATAAAAAATCTTCTCTTTCTCCTACATTAAATAATCCTTCTTTATTTATTAATTTATTTATAAGTTCAATATTTAATATTTTTTCTTCCATTTATTCCTCCAACTCTTCTTCATACTTATTATAGTCATAATTGCTCTCTAACCATTCTTCTATCGTACCTGATTTTGATGGTGTAATAGGATTAAAGTCAACAACTATTCCATTTATTTTTAATCCATTTGTTTCATCATTTAAGCTATTAAATAGACTATCTTCACTATAATTATCGTTGTTATATTCAATTAAAACATCTAAGTCAGAACGCTTTTTGGCTGTTCCTTTATTTCTTGATCCTATTATTTGAAAATCAACAACATCAGTATTTATATCATTTTCTTCTAAAAAAGATTTCAAAAAACCACCAATTATTTCATAAATTTCTTCTTCTAAAAAACCTTTTATAATATCTCCCTTAGACTCAAATCTTTTATCATTTCTAATTTGTCTTATAACATTTTTTTGATATTCAATTTCATTTTCTTCTGTATTATCACTTTTTTTTTCATAATCTGCATTATCTCTACATACTTGAATATAATTATCCAATGTTATTTTCTCATTTTTATAATATAATAATGCTTTATCTATTAAATCTCTTTTTGATATAAACTCTACTTTTTTTGCTATTTTTAATTTATCATTTTTCTCTGATACAAAGGCATATATAGGTCTATTTAATTTGTATTTTTCATAATCATTATCAACAGAACTTGCTAATGCAATATCTATAATTTTTTGTTCAATAGTTTTTATCTTTACAGAAAAATAAATTTCATTTGTTTCTTCTATTTGGTTATAAATAGGTATTTCTGTAATATTTCCGTATACTTCCATAAGATTGTTCTCTCTTTCTTTATATTACTGCTTCTAGCTCATTTTCATCTTTTTGCTTTGTTTGTGTATTTTCAAAAGCTCTAACTCTTTCGTAATTATCCATCAATCTATTACAACTTTTACTCGCATTACTACATACTTTGTATAATTCATTAGGATCATTTTTAAGAACCTGAATCCACGAATTAAAATAATTTATATGGTCTTGCCTTGTAAAATCTATATCCTTATCTAATTCTGCTTCCAAAAATACACAAGAAAGTTCTGCAGTCAATTCTTCAATTGCATATTTTTCTGTTCCAAAACGATTCTTAATATCTCTATTTAATCTTTCTTCATTGCCTGTAGAGTGCGACATTTCGTGAAGCAATGTTCCTAAAAAAGCTTCATCTGACTTAAAAAATTTTCTAGGTGGTAAAGTTATTTTATCGTCAAACGGACTATAAAAAGCCTTTTCTTGAAATTTTTCTTCGATAGGACATTCTGATGAAACAATAAAACTATCTGCCATCTCTAATACATTACTTTGTTCTTCTTTTTTAGGTTCTATATATGGTGGAATACCTTCAATTTGACTAGCATTATATAAATAAAAATAGTTTATTATAGGTCTTGATAATTCCACCATTTTATATTTATCTTTTCCGTTTTCGTCCTTTTCTACTTCTCATGTTTCCTCATCTATTACTTTCTCCATTTTCTGCCATATCCATTTTTCACAAAATACTCCTTTTGTACCTGATTTAACCCTATATCCCATTTCATTAGCTTTTTTTAGTGTCAACCATCTTGGATCTTCATATCCATTTTCTATTGCTTCAAAACTTAAATTCAATCTATTAATTCCCTGATATTGTGTTCCTGTAACAGCATTTCGAGGTAAAAAAGCATTTCTATTCCACGCCCATTCTGAAAATATATATCCTTTTTCCATATTTGAAATTAATTTATCAACTATTTTCTTTCTATTCTCTTCCACAATCTCTTTTGCTGATTTCTTATTAGTTTTCTTTTTTTCTTTTGTTTTAGTAGTAGCCATAATATTTCTCCTTTGTAAATTAATTTTCTAAAGTTTTTTCTTCTGTAATTTCTGAATATATTTCGCTTAATTTCCTGTATAAGTCTATATTTTCAAGTATATCGCCTTCATCTGATATTCCAACTAATTCATCACTAGATAATTCCTTTATTTTATCTACTCTTATTTTTAATTCGTTTATGTACTCAATATCTTCCTGTTTAACTGGAACATTATTATTACTCTCTTTGTTTATCAAATCTATTTCTAAATTTAACCTATATTCTTGGAATTTTAATATTTCCTTCTGGATTCCTATAAAAATGCTGTTTCCTTTATAATAAATTTCTTTAATATCTGCATATCCAAAAGTATTTGTTTTTGCATTATAAATAAATTCCTGTTTTTGATTATTTATTTTCTCTAACTTATTAAACAATTGCTTTATGCTATCTTTTGTTATAATATCCATTTGTTTTTACTCCTCATATATTACTTAAATAAAAATTTAATATTTTAAATTCTTGTTTAAATAATATAAAGGCTAGAATAGTTGTTTTAACTAAACTAGCCTATTCTTGATTATTCTCCAGTTCGTGGAAGTTTTTTAATTGTTAGTTCTTTCTTATATGTTTTAGTAGTCCAATCTGAATCATCTTTTACATTTACATCTAAATATGTTCCATATAAATGAACATTGTTAGTCCATACATCATCTGGCTTAATATCTGAATTTACTTTTGTAAATATAAATGGTGTAGTATTTGCTTTAAAGTATTCTGGCACAGTTCCAAATTCCATTTTGAAACTTGTTATCACTTCATTTTCTTTTAATTCAATAGTTGAAAAATCAATGAAATTATTTACAGTTGAATCTAAATTTTCCTTTATTAAAATCCACTCTTCTGATAGATTTGTTTTATAATACACATCAAATTCAACTTTATCTGTATAAATTCCAGTAAATAGTTTAGTCAATTTAACCTTTTCATAAGGTAAATCATCAACAAATGTAAAGTTATCTAGTGGTACATTAGATAAACTTTCTACAGCGTCAAAATCATATCTAATCTCATCATTAGGTTGTGCTTCTACTATTCCTGATTTTTCTACATTTACTTCTACTTCGACAGGATTATCTTTAAATTCAAAATATACTTCTTTACCATTTTCTTTAACAGTAAAATAATATATAGATGAATCAATCAAATAATATGTTGGAGATTCAATTTCAAAAATTCTATAATTACCTGCTCCAAGCATTAGTTTTTCTTCTAAATGTCCTTCTGCTGTTGTTGTTAAATCTGCAACAAATTCATCTGTATCAACATTCTCAACTCTATATACTGCATTTGGTAAAAATGTATTTTCCTTTTCTCCTGTAATTTTATTGTCTTTTGCAGGAGTTTTTGAAACATCTACAAATTCAGCAGGTTCTACATCATTTGTTATATCTATTGTTACTTTTTGTCCGTTTTCTGTAATTTCAAATATATCTGGTTTATCATTCATTATGTAATATTCTGGTGCTTCTACTTCCCATAAGTAATAAGTTCCAACATCTAATTGAATATCTTTTGAAAATTTACCATTTTTATCGGTTTCTAGTTCTAATAACACATTATCATCTTTATCTCTTAACTCGAATTTTACTCCTTCAAGTGGTGTATTTGGCTCATCATTGGTCCAATAATTCTTTTGTAATGCTGTTTTATTAATATTCATAAATCCTTGTGGAATTGGTTCATCTTCTAGCTCTAATTTGTGTATTACTCCATTACTAATTACGTCTATTTGATAAATTTTTTCATCTAATTGCCAACCTTCTGGAACTGATACCTCTTTAATAAAATAACTACCTTCTCCAACGGTTATTACTTTTGTATTTCCTTGCTCATCTGTTATAAGTGTATCTACTAATTTTCCTTCATTAAAGTTTTCTGCTGTTACTGTTGCTCCTTCATTGTATCCTGTTCTAACTTCATATTTAGCTCCTGATACTGGTTGATCCTTTTCTGTTCCTGTAATATAATTTTTATCAGAAGATACTTTTGTAATTTCTATATTATTACCAAGTTCAGGTGTATTATCTAATTCTAAATATATTTTTTGTTCATTTTCTGTAATTCTAAAATAATATTCTGTATTATCTAATTCATAATGTTCTGGTGCTTCTATCTCATATACTCTATATGTACCTAGTTTTAATTCTAAATCATCTGTTGAATAGTTAGAATCAACTATTTTACCATCTTTATTTGTTGTTACAGTCCAATTCTTTGTTTCCTCAAAGTTTGTATATTCTATTTTAAAAGTTGCATTTGCAAGAGGAGAACCTTTTACTTCTGCAGTCCATAAATTGTCATCATTTGTTGTTTTATAAATATTGAAATATCCACCTTCCTCTACATCATCAGAAGCTGTTACTGAAACGTGTCCTCCATTTTCTGTAACTTTAAAATAATACTTCTTATCATTTAGTTTTGAATGTTTTGGTGCTTCAATTTCTTGCAAATAGTAATCTCCTAGTTTAAGTTTTTCATTGTCAAAAATTGTTCCATCTTCTTTTGAAACTGCTATTAACTCTTTCCCTGTTTCATAAGATTTAACTATATTTCCATTTTTGTCATAAATTCCATATTTAGCTCCTGAAACTCCTTGACCTTTTTTTACTCCTGTCCATACATTATTTCTCTCTGAAAGTTTAATAGCAGAAAAATATCCTCCTGGAACAGGTGTGTTAGTTACTTTTACATCTTTGCTATCGCCCATATAATCTAATGTAAATGAATATATCTCATCATTTAATGTTGTAAATTCTGGTGTAGGTGTTGTTTCCTGAATATAATATTTTCCTAAAGATAAACCAGAAATGTGAATTTTACCTTCTGAATTTGTTGTATATGTGTTGATTAAATTCATATTAGAATTGTATAGATTATATTTTGCATTTGGAATTAATGAACCTGAAATTGCTCCATTCCATATATTATCTGTTGTGCTAGTTTTTTCGATAATTACCTCTCCTGTTGGTGCTATCTTAATTTCTGTGTCAGCACTTCCATTTTCAAATGGATCTGTTACTAACGCATAATTTTGTACTGATGAATTAGGTGCTTTACCATATAGAGCAGGATATGTTTTACAGCTACCATCAATACCAATATAAGCTGAAATGTTTGATACTATCTTTTTCTGTGGAATATAAACTTTAAAATTTTCTCCTGCAGAAAAAGTTGTTTGTTGTGAGCCATTTGTATTTGCAAAATAGCTTCCAGAAGGTAACCCTGAAATTTGATATACACTATAATTTCCTAATGGTACATTTGAACTTACGCTATAAGTTTGAGAATAATATTCTCCTTCTTTTGTCAAATTTCCTATTTTATTAATTGCTAATTGTGGAGATGTATAATTACCACCAACCCCATTTCTTGCATTTGTTACCATTGTTACTATTGCATTTTTAATTGCTGTACCTCTGTCATCTCCTCCATTATATCTTGTTGAAGGATCATAACCATACAATATGCAATATACTGCTTGCTTTGTTGCACAAAATGCGTCATAATCATTTGCTACTCCTAACTCTCCTGGTGTTTTGTATGGAAATCCGTGAAATAAAACTCTCCATACTTCTGGATTTTGAATAGCTTCTGTTACTGTTACTGTATAAGGTGCTTCTTCTCCTACTCCGTGCTTATCTGCGTCTAAGCAATAGGCAGGATAGAATTTCCCATCTTCTCCTGTATAACCAACATAATTTGTAATTATATAGGACCAGGCATTTTGTTTAGTGTCCCAAAATTGCAAATGATATTCTGTTTCTTTTACAGTATAAATATATGCGTTACTCACACTAAACGCATTTACTACGTTTAAAAATGGTGTTATATATGATGATAACAACAGTAAAATTATCATTATAATTGCCATTTTCTCTCTCGTTTTTTTCATAAAAATTCCTCCTTTGTTTTGAAAAAGAAATAAAAAAAGAAGTTATCCAGACTGCTCTTTCTGGATAGCTTCCTTTCATATTTACAATTTTTCATATTAATATTTTAGCACTTGAATTATTGAATGTATACTGCAGTATTTTGCAATGTTTTTGCAAAAAATTATGTTAATTTCCTAATGTCCATAATAGCACAATGTTTCTATATATTCTCCATTTTGGTATTCATCTACTGCATATATTCTTAATGATGTTCCTTTTAAAATACTCTTAACAAAAGTATTATATGCTGTCGGATTTTCAAAAGTCCAACCTCCTCTGTTTCCTCCATTATATGCACAAATACTTGAATCTTCTATTATTTTATATTGTTCAAAACTTGTTATTCCATATTTGTTTAAAGATGATATATTATTCTTTACTGTTGTAGTGATTGTGTTTCTTAATTTTGAAATATACGTTGTATTCTCTTTATATGTTCTTACTGGTGTTGTTACTACTGGTTTAGGTTCTTCTTTTTTAACCTCTACTGGTTTACTCTGTTCTACTGGTTTTGTTTCTTGATTAATTTGTTGAGATTGTGGTGTAGATGATTGTTGTTTAGTGTTTTGTGTATCTTGATTTGTTTGTAGTGATTTTGATTGATTTCCGTTTTGAGATGTTTTATTTTTAACTGTTTTATTTTGTTCGACTGTGCTGTCATTTTTTATAAGATTTTCTTTTGGTAATTCGTTTTCTATAGTTTCATTAGTATTTTTCAATTGGTTTTCTTCTGTTTCTTCTTGTTGTTCAATAGAAACAATAATTTCTTGATCTTCTTTTTTATCTTCTATTTCTATTTCATTTGTGCTTTCCAAAGATTGTGTGCTTACTTCTTCTATTTCTTCCTTTTTTTGATTCTTTGCTAATACTAATGCTCCTGAAATTAATCCTACTGTTAAAATTAAAATAATTATAATTAATACTTTTTTAAATGATTTCATTATTCATCACTTTCCTTTCTTATTTTATTTATGTCTTACCTATGAACTCCCTGTCTTAGTGATAAATAATAAACCTTCTTTAGTATATTTTACATCATATTACCTTTTGTGTCAAGTTTGCTGTAAAAAAAGATTAGTTCTCATAAAACTAATCTATAATTTGTATTATTAATTTAATAAATTATCTTTTACATTGTTATATTCTGTTTTATTTAAAATCATACTCATCTAAAACAATATTATTAATCATATTATTAATTGCTCTTTTATCATTTGGTATTATATTTCTTGGCAAATTATTTATATCAAACCATTTTAATTCTGAGCATTTTTGCTTTTCTAAATTTTCAATACTACCCTCATATTTATTACATTTAAAATAATTATTCACATATGTATCATTATCTCCTCGCCTTATTGCACATACAAATTCAATATCTTTACTACAAATATCTATTCCGATTTCTTCTTTAGCTTCTCTAATCATTGCACAACTCAATGATTCATTTTTCTCTAAATGTCCTGCTACAAGAGCATACTTATTGTCCATATATCCAGTATTACACCTTTTCATTAAAAGAATTTCGTTTTCTTTATTTATTAAAATAAGACCAACTGTCATTGAAACTTTAAATCTTTCTTCCATATCTCCTCCATATAAATTTTAATTTGTGCTATTACTTTATTTTATAAATTCTATAAAATAATAATCGGTAAAATCTTCAACTTTTTCTAATTCATCAAATGACAATGTAAAATTTCGTTGTGATTTGAATATAGTATCTTCGCAATGAGTAATATAACAAATAGGTGTACCACTATTTACAATATGACTTGAAGATGTTAATTTTCTATTCTCAAATTCTTGATTCAATTCATCTATTGACATTTCTGTCTTTACTATTAAGACTACACGATATGTTGAATAATCTCCATTCCCCCCAGAATCTCCTATTCCACTTTTTATTGTAATTTTTTCAATATTTTCTGGTAATATAAAGTTAGAAATTTCATTTTCAAATCCTTTTAAACCTGTATTTGAATATAACCAAAAAACAATAAATATAATTACAATTATAACTATACATATTATAATTGTTGATTTTTTATTTTTCATATATAAATTTTTCTCCTTTATTACCTACCATACTTATTGTAATTTCTTACTCTAATTCTTTTTTATGATTTAAGTGTATTCCTATATGTCCGATTCCTAATATTATTGTTGATATGATTAGAAATATATTTTTACCATATATACCTAATAATAGGAATGCAACTACTGGCAAAGTCGCTCCTGCAACTGGTATTTTTAATAAACTACTGTACATATCTTTCATTGTTTTATTGCTTTTAAAATATCTAATCCAATATATTTCATATAAAATCATTAGAATAAAAGCAATTAACAATATAATAGTCCAATTAGATATTTTGTTTATATTAAAATCACTAAATATCAATGATATACAAGTTACTAGCATTTCTCCTATTCTTTCAAATATTAGTAATACTTTATTTTCATTTTTTACATATTTTCCATAGTTTTTAGGTTGATTTTTATTCCATATAATATTAGGTATCATTAACATTAACAAGAATATGAAACCTATATATGAAAATCCAAAGTGAATATCCATTATTTTATCTCTCTTTCAAATTGTAATTTGAATTACTGTTTGCTATCAATTATCTTTAATATCGTATCTAAATCTTCTTTTGATATTTTTGACTGCTTATTTCCTTTTTGAATTTCTTGACAGCTTTCTTTTAAATAATATACTTCGTTGTCTATTGTTATTTTATGAGTATTTATTCCATCACATATTTCAGAGTTGTATTTTGAATTGACTAATATATTATAAATTTTATTGATGTCATCATAATTATTTATTTCTACCGTTTTACCATCATATTCTATTGTGATGCTTTTTTCATTTGGTAAATCGTATTTCATAAACCAACTTCCCATTTTTACACCAATATTACTTTCATAAGGCTCATTTGGAGAGACTCCAACATATCTAATAACTTTATAACCTAATCCCCAATAAGTTATCTTACTACCATCATTACTAACTATTTTAATACAATACTTTGGCTCGTGTCCTGTTGTTACTCTACCACTATCTGCATAGTTTGTTATAATTCCTGCAACTATAAGTATAATTAAAATTATTCCTGCACCAATACAAATTTTCTTTTTCATAAACTCATCTACCTTTCAAATTACTATCTTTTGGTATGATTACATATTAAGAGTTTTCTATTCCTCATTAATATTAATCGTTATTCATATTCTCAATAATTTTTATTAGTGTTTTATCATCTGTTTTTGTATTTTTATTTAATAAATTGTCCCATTTATGTATTAACTTTTGTAAAGTTTCGTCATCTGTTTTTGTTTGTCCAAATGATAATCTTTTTAAATAAAAGTCATTTTTTTCAATAGCTCTTGCTATTCTTCGCCACGAGATTACTTTTTTTTGATTTTCTAGCTTAGTATCATCAGTTTCAGGAATATCTTTAACCTCTATTCCTTCTCTTTCTTTATACCATACCATAAATTTCTTTATTTTTTTATAATAATGTAACATTAAATCTTCGTTATATATTCCTATACTTTCTAATAAAAATATTGTATATTGTTGCCAAGACATAAAGTCTGGTTTTGTGGATTGGATATTTCCTAAAGCAGTAGTTTTACAATATATATTTCCAAAATTAACACCATTTACTCTACTTAATACCTTACTCCAAGTATCATATTCTAATGCTTTAAATTGATCTAATCCATTTCTTTGGTCATCTCCATATGGTTGACAAAGTCTTTGTTCATAAATACTTAATCCGTTTTTATACATTAATTCATAGATATAATTAAATTCTAAGTCTAATTTACTTACTGCTCCCCAAATATCTTCAACTCGCCAATCATATATAGGATAAAAATTATATACATCTATATGCTTCTCATTCATTTTTACTTTTGTTGTCCAATTATAATTTTGATAAGTTGTCTTTTTTTCTTGAAATGCAATTGTTCTAAATCTATTTATACTTTCATCTGTTCTAATTCCTATGCCACAAGCAACTTTGCTATTATACTTTTTTTGATACCAATCAGCAAATTGTATTATAAATTCCTCAAATTCTTCTCCTTTTCTAAACCATTCAAATGGACAATTGGTTATATTAATACTATCTTCTGGCATATTTCTTACCCATAAATGTTTACTCTCTTCCTCCCAACAAATCCATTTTGGTTGTAATACTGATACAGCATTTCTTAAAGCCATTGGAAGTGCTATGTGATAAAAATCTCTAATTTTAGATAAAGTTTTTAAATAATATATATGTTCAATCGTTTTTTTATACTGTGCTTCAAAGTCTATATATAGCACATCAAACTGTTTATTCATTTTTTCAGCTACAATATTAGCAAGCTGTACCATAACAGAACTATCTTTTCCACCACTAACACAAAAATAAATGTTTTCAAATTCGTTAAAAATAAGCTCCAATCTTTCTAGCGTTGCGTCTAATACATTTTTTTCTAAATATTTTTTTCCCATTAAATTATTCCTTTATATGTAATATTACTATTTATCCTTTTATCTCATTTATAATATATTAAAAATTTAACATTATGTTATGATTAAAAAAAGAATCTTATTGAATATTAAATTTTTCTTTATAACATTGTTCTATTATCTCGTTCTTTTCTTCTTCAGTTAAATCTCTTTTTAGCTCTCCTACTTTATTTCTTATTCTATCTACTACATTTTCCATTGTATTATCCAATTTTTTACTTGAAAATATTTTTTGATTAAGTTTTATAGTTTTTTCAATTTTCTCTTCTCTGTTTAAAAAGAAATATACTGCAATTGATAATCCCAATATTATACCTAAAATAAAATATGTATATTGATCCATAAAATCTCTCCTTAATTAGTTATGTAATAAAAGCATTATAGCATATAAGCTTCATTATTACAACTTATTCAAAAATGTAAAAATAAAAATGCAAAATGCTATTTTACATCTTGCATTATTATTTCTAAAAAATAATTTCTTATTATTCTAAACAGTCTGCAATTTTTTCAATTAACTTATAACATTCCCTTTGCTTAATTCCAGTTCCAAATTTTATAAGTAACTTATTTACTAAAATATTTAAACTTTCAGCATATTCCTTGCTTGTAATTTCTCTGTCTTCCAGTTTAACTCCAAGCATTTCAATAATACTTTTATTTTCATCTTTTAAAGTTCTAAAAACATTTATCTTTACATCAGGATAATCATTTTCTGTAAATATAATTTTAACATTTTTAAAAAAAGTATCATATGATTCTTCATAATTTTTTAATGCTGAAATGACTTGTTCATTAGTAATAGGCAATTCTGATATTCTCTTTGTCATTCTTAGCATAACACACAGTACATCTTTTATGTTTTCAGGCTTTAAATCCTCTTCTCTTATTTCAAGTTTTTCTAAAATATATTTTTCTCTTTCGTTCAGCGTTTGATAAATACTTTTGGTTCTATTCATTAAAACACCTCACTTTTTTAGGTATTATACCATATTTTGTAAGAAAAATAAATGGATTTACATAAATTTTATTAAAATTCTAATCTTTCATCTTCAATATATCCTAATTAATTTTCCTTATTGTCTTTTCTATATTGTAAGTGCATAAAATTTCCATCTTTTTTTAAATTCTATCACAAATTACACACAATCTCAATTTCTTTTGACCTTTCACACAAGTTATTAAGGTTAGCTTATCAGTTGATGATGGCTCTAATACAGAAAAATCTGTTTCTTCAATTTCTTTTATTTCAGAAACTTTATAAATATATTCTCCAAATGTATGATGATATATTATTTGATCCCCTATTTCCAATTCGTTTAATCTTTTAAAGAATCCAATGTCTTCGCCGTTTTTATTTATTCCAGAATTATGCCCTGCTAAACAAACATTTCCATTAAAAATTGCTGTGTCTTCAAAATGTCCTACTGCAGTTTCTAATACATCTAAATTCGTTGTTTCTTTTATTGGAGCATTTAACTCTATCTTTTCACATTCAATTGTTCCTAAATCTTTTATTTCATAATTTTTTGTTTCTTCATTGTTATTTGTATCATCTTGACTAATTTCAGAACCATTATTTGTATCAATTGTCTTTGTTTTATTATAATTAAAAATTATAACCATTCCAAATAACAATATAACTAATATACTTAATATTATAATTATTTTATTTTTCTTGCTCATTTTCTTCTTTCTCCTCTTCTATAGTATTTACTCCTAAATATTCCAAAGCTTTTTTATATACTGTTTCACTTGAATTACCACTAATCATAGTCATAGTTCTATCTATATTATTTTCAATATCATCATCTTCAAATAGTTCTACAAACATTTTTATATTTTCTCGAACATATTTATCTAAATCTACAACAATATTACCTGCTTTATTTTTCACATTTATGACATCTAAATTTTCGGCTAAATATCTCAAATATTTATCATAATTATCTTTTGGCTCTTCGTCATTCATTACAAATGCAACTTCAAAATCATATATATTATCACATATATCAAAATCTATTCCTTCTCCTGGTTTTAATAGTTGTATTAATTTCATTTTCTTATTTAAGTCTTTACATATTTCTATCTCTTTGAACATTACTTCTATTAATTTACTTTTATATACATCTTTATAATCTTCAATATGACAATTAGCAACTTCATTTATTCCCTCTGTATCAAAAACTAAAATTTTTTCATTTAATCTTCCAATACTTATATAAGTTTTTGCTACTATATTTTTATACGAATACTCTATTTCTCTAAAAGTATTTAAAGAATCTATATCTTCTGATATTTCTTTCTCATCTAAATAAGTATTAATATCTGGATTCTTCTCCATAAATTTTCTTAATTCTAAAACTGATGAAATATTATTTGTTCTTTCTGCAATATAATTGTACTGCTTGTCAACTTCTTCAGGATAAGGATATTTACTTGAAAATTCATATCCTTTATTCCATAAATATTCAGCAAGAATAGCGATTTTATTATCTTTTTTATATTGTTCACATACACTTGTATCTAATATTGAATCCAAATTAAATACTTGATTTTTCTCCTTAAAATCTGTTAATCCTTTTTTAAACGATTTTAAACATATTTCATTTTTTAATATTTCTGCTTCAGTTCCTACCACAATAAAATCTCTATAAAAGTCATCAGTTGTCATACTATTAGAGAATTTATTTTCATAACAAAAATTTAAGGCACAATCTTTTACTATGATTATTGTTTCATTTTCTTTATGTTCTGCTTTACAAATATATTCTATTCCTTCTTGTGTTGTTACTTTTAGCATATTTTGAACATTTTTTACGCTTGTAATCCAATTTAAACTATTTAATCTTTTCTCCAGAATATCTAATATATTATTCATTTTCAATTTCTCCCTCTTCTAATGTCTTTTTTAGTTCATTAATTCGCTCGTCTAACTGGTTAATTAGTTCATCTATATTGTCAGCATTTATTGTAACAGTATATCCATCTAAATATTTTTCAACAAATCCACAATTATATAATTCTTCGTTTAATACATTATACATTAATTCAGTATCTTCGTTTTCACGCTCGATATTGATAAAATCACGAATTAATTCCCTTGTATTAGTTCTAATCCATTTATCAGGACGCATTTCAGTATAATGATTTATATAATTTTTAAAATTTTCTATATATCTACATCTATTGTCATCATCTATATCCAAATCTTCTTGAAAGTAATGAGGACAATAGTCTAAATAAAAAACCATATCAATTTCTTTCTTATCACTATCAACTTCTAAATCGCTTACTCTCTCATCTAAATTGATTCTTTTTACAATTTCAGCAAAATTTTTAATTATAAAGTCATTATTTGTATATTCATCAACACTAAATATTCTATTATTTTCAGAACAGTCAGTAATACAATCATATACTATTTTATCTGCATAAAAACGAATCATTTCATCTTTATTCATTTCGACAATATGGCTTTTATCAATTGCTTCTTCGTATTCTTGATGAGAAATATTATTTTTGGTCATTTTATTGCTAATTTCTTTATTTACTACATCAGATATTTTATCTGTCAATATATATAAATTCTGATCATTAAATTTTGTATTAACTAATATTGAGTATATTTTATCTAATTTTTGTATATCTTGTAAGGCTTGTTCTTTTTTATTTTTATTCTCCTGGTTCATTTAATTCTTCTTCCTCCGTTTTCACATTTTCTTTAACAAAAAAGTATTTTTCATTTACCTTATCTCTAAAATATAACGCTTCTCTACTAATATAATTTTGTACTTCAATAGATACACATTCCGTTGTTTCAAATATTTCTTTTGCTTTTTTTATAGCTTGTCCTAAATCTTTTATATCATCTGCTTCAATTTGACCAAATCCATCATTTCTATCAGCGTTATTTTCCCATAGTTCAATTATATATGTCTTACTTTTTTCATTATACCAAGTTTCAAATTTATCCCATTCTTCTGTTTTATATAAAATATCATCTAAAAAAATTATTCCATATTTTTCTTCTAATTCTTCCTTTTTCTTTAGCCATTCATCTGATGGTATATTAATTAAACTATTTAATTCTTTATTATACTTATCATAATTGCTTTTAGGGCAAACTTCGTTAAGATACTTTTCTATTGCGTCATATTTTTCAGCTCCGATCATTTTTCTTGATTCTTCAAAATCTTGCATTATACTCATTTTGCTATTTCCTCGCTTTCTGCTTCTGATTTACTTACAACAATTGCTTTTTCATATAAGTTCATAAATTGGTCCTGTTTTACAAATGATTCTACTAGATTTTCAAACTCTTCTTTGCTAATTGCCTTTTGTATATATGCTTTTCTATATCCCATATATTCTTCCATTAATGGATTAAATACTACGCTATTACATTCTTCTAATGTTTTTTCTTCTGTTAAATAGGGATTTCCCAAATCTTCTTTAAACTTATTTAAAAGTTCTACCATATCTTTTAGTTTAACATCTATTATATTTCTGCCATCTACTTCTTTCTTTATATTTTCAATAGTCAAATTATTACTCATATATGCTCAAACCTCCAAATTTTATATTATTTTTATTCTTATTAATACTTGTATAAAATTCCAGTCCTCTATTTTCTAAAATAGCTTTGCTTATTTCTTTTAGTTTACTACCTTTTATAACAAAATTGGTACAACTTAATATACGAACAATATCAGCCTTTTTCCATTCTTCATTATATAAATCAAATTCATATAGACAATCTTCAACTTTACCAACTTCGATTTTTTCTTTTGGATTATCGTTTAAGAAATACAAATTACCATCTTTGTCTATTTCTAATAATTTGCTATTTACTTTTACCAAATTATCATTTTTTAACTTAATACCATAATCATATCTAATTCTACTTATATCAAATGTTTCTGATAGATTAAGTTTATCAATAGTATTTTCTATTGTATTTCCTGACAATTCTTGTTTTTCTTCTTCTATACTTTCTATTTTAGATTTTATATGTTTATATAAATATTGTATCTTATTAATAATAAATTTTTTCACAACGTTCTCCTCTATACATTAATTTTAAGCACTTCGTAACTTTCTTTAAAAACTTTATATACATATTGTTTTTGTGCTTCACTTATTAAAGCTAATTCTTTTTGTGTATCTCCTTTATAAGAGCCATACGGGCAACCACAACAACCTGTCCTTTTAAGATATTTGTATAGGCTTGGTAGTTCTATTTTATATTTTCTATAAATTTCATTAAGCAATTCATCTGTCAAATCAAATATTGGTGTAAACTTTCCATTTTTAGTAAAACAAGATGTATATTGTACTTTTCTTAATGCACTTTCATTGGCTCTTACTCCTAAAATAGCTTTCTTTCCACTTTCTTTTTCAAATTCCTTAATTGGTTTTTTCTTTAAATATTCACAGCATTTTGGACTAATTTTATGCAAAGAACCATCTAATAATTTCTCTCTAGCTGTGTTATTTAGTTTAAAACGTCCAATAACTTTTTCTCCTGTGTCTTTATGTATTCCTGTAACTCTTTCTATAAGATATGGTCTACGACTTCCGTTCTGATAGCGACATATCATATCGTCTTGCCACTTAGAGAAACAAGGTATTCCATATTTCTCTTTAATTTCTAATGGCTTTAATTTAGGGTATAAAACCACATCACAATTATTATATATTCTTTTTAAAATTTCGTGGTGTTCCATATAGGTGTTTATACCAACAATTTGAATTTTATCATCTTTTAAATATTCCTTTATAAACCAATACAGAAAGTGGCTATCCTTTCCACCAGAATAACTTAAATAATATTTATTGAAATCAATTTTATTAAATTTGCTTTTTAAATCTTCTAAATAAAAGTCTACATTGTCCATTTTATACTTCACTTTCTTGTTCAATCTGTATTTCATTTTCTTTTATAGATTCATTTTCAACATCTATTCCAAATACTTTAAACAACATATTTTTTTCTTTTAACATATCCGTTTCTTTCTCTTTTGCTTCATCTTCTAATTTGTATTGTTCTCGTAATTTATCAACTTCTTTTTCTATACTTTGAATCTGTTTATTTAATTCATTTTTATAAAACATTTTTTCAAATATTAATTCTGTATTTTTTATATTTTCTTTTTCCAATTTAACAGCTTCACTTTTATAATATTTATTTTGTTCTTCTGTTTCTTGCTTTGAAAATATTCTATTTAATATATTTATTGGTCTAAACATTTCACTATTTCTTTTTAATATTTCTACATATTTATTGATATTTTTAGTATTTTCATCTTTCTTTTTAGATAGTTCCATATACTCTTTTTCTGTATTTTCTTTTTCTAAGTATAATCTTTTCTTTTCATTTTCTTTTTTAAACAGTCTAACTCTTAAATCATCTGATTTGATTTCCTTGTTTTCTGTATTTGCAATTCTTGTTTCTATATCTAACAAACTACCTAAAAACATTTTTTGTGTTTCTTCTGGTAATTTTAATAGATTATTATATTCTATAAGATTAAATATATATGGATTTTTCATTTCTTCATATTTATCAATAGCTGTTTCAATATCAACCTTATCTTTTTCAATATAAAAGTGTGATTCAGTTGTAAATGATTCGTGTATCGGTTCTTCAATAGTTGCTGTTATTTCCATTGTATTTTTTATATTACTTAAATCTACAATATAACCTTTTGAATCTTTAATTTCGCCATTCCATACAGCTTGCTTTATACGATCTGATATTGTATTTATTTCTTGTGATTTATTAACTTTCAATTTCTAATTCCTCTTTCTCTAAATTTTGTTCATTATTTGCAAGCATTTCATCTAACTGTTTATCTAATGATTTTAAATTTTCTATATCTATTGGCAATTCTTTCTTTCCATATCTAATAGCTCTTAAATTGCTTATATCCATATTATCCACTTGAGTATTTATCCAAAATTCTTTACCATTAGTCGCTAATATTTGAGCAATTTGAGCAGGTACTTGTTTTTCATATCCTTTATTAAATAATAGAGTAACTGTCTTTTTTCCCTCTAAAAATTGATTTATCTTTGCTACTTCATTATAAAATGGTGGTGTCATTCCTCTCTTATATTGTTCATAAGCGAGGTGGATCTATGTCAAGTTTTTAGACACATTTTCGTGGATTTTTATATTTTTTTGT
>CANOPV010000001.1 GCA_947568605.1 uncultured Clostridium sp. | reverse complement strand
CCTTGATTTCCAGTAGCACCAGTCGCACCTTGAGGACCAGTAGGTCCTTGAATTCCTTGTACACCCTGTGCACCAGTCGCTCCTACTTCACCTTGAGGACCTTGTACTCCCTGTAAGCCTTGAGGTCCAGTGGCACCAGTTGCACCGATGACATTATCCACACATAAGTAATTTATTAAGTTTGGAAGTTCCAAACGATTCTAATTTCTCTAGTATTTGTTTCATCATCAATTTTTCCTACCTTGATCTTATCTATAAATTCATCAAGTAGTTCTGGTGTAAGAACATCGAAATGTCTATACTTTGAAAGAAGACTATCTCTATCTTTTAACTTGTTTTGTTTCATTTCAATTAACTTTAATTCATTATCTATAGTAGATAATCTCTCGCTTAACTTATCTACATCTTCCTTATACTTTGCTCGTAGGGAAGTGAAATCATTATCATCAATAATTCCAGTAGCACGATCTTCATAAAGTTGTTGAAATATCTCTTTTTTTCTTTTTATAAGATTTTGAATGTCGTTTTTCTCTTTATTAAAACTATCTAATTGATCTTTGAATAAATCTTTATCAATAACTTCTTTGTGAAGTTCTTTTAATGTATCTTTATCATAATACTCATCTAACAAGCCATTCATAGCTGATAAAACATAATCTTCTAATACATTTAATTTGATAGACTTGTTATTATCACAATTTGCCCATTTGTTCTCTTTATCCTTACATAATAGATATTCTACTTTTTCGCTATCTTTGTTTTGACAACTACTATTTTTACGCAATATACTACCACATTCAGAACAATAAACTTTTCCACAAAAGATATGTTTAACACCGTCTGCACCTGATCTACTAACTTCATTTAATTTTGTTTGAATAGATAACCACTTTTCATCATCAAATATTTTTTCAAGAGCACTTTCACTTGTAACCCAGTGTTCTTTTTTTGCATTTATACATTTGTGATTTTTATAACTTATTCTTCTAGTTTTACCTTGTATTAAAGTACCATTATAAATAGGATCTCTTAACATATTATAAATAACACGTCCAGACCATTTGTATCTTCTTCTTATTTCATATTCAAAATTAAATTGTGTATCGGTATCATCTGCTTTTGATTTTGTAAACATTTTATAAGTATTATGACCTTTGTTTTCTTCAAGTTCTATTTCTATTTCAAAACCAGTTTCTATTAGTCTATCTAATTCAACATTTGCACTTCCAATATAATAGACATCATCTGGAATCATATCATTTGTTTTTAGTTCGTGCCATACATCACTAGAAAAATCAATATTATTAAAGTCTAGGTTATCTATACTAGATGATAAATTATCAGTGGTATAGTATAACTTTAAATCTTCACTTATGGATCTAACTCTAATATGAAATTTTGAATTATATTCTTTTTGATTATCAGTACCAAATACATAAACAGATTTTATGTTTCTTAAAATTTGTTTATACTCATTATATAAAGAAATTCTAACAATATATTGACCAGCTTTTGAAATAGAGTATTTATCTTCTTTCTTTGAAATAGGAAGTTTTAATTTACAACCATTCATCGCTTTATATTCATAAGGACTAGGAATTTTCTTATCTTCCAAAGTCTTTGCAATTTTATCTTGCCCATATCCTGCGAAAAGCATATCAGCAATTTGTTTTAAAACTTCACTAGCAATAGGATCAATAAGTAAATGATTTTTATTCTTTATATCTTTCATTAACCCATATTTTGCGAAAGAAGCAGTACATTCGCCATTTTGCCATTTTGTACGAAAAGTCGCTTTGATGTTATCAGATAAATCTTCCAAAAACCACTCATTAACAAGTGCATTGATTTGTCTTGCTTTTTTGTTACCTTTATTATCAGTATCAGCATTATCTACAATACTAACGAATCTAACATTCCACATAAGAAATTTATTATGTAAGTATTTTTCGATGACTTCCATATCTCTTGAAAATCTTGATTGACTTTTACATAAAACAATATCAACTTCGCCATTTTCACAAGAAGTAATCATTCTTTCAAAGTCTGGCCTATATGTTCCTGCTCCCGAAAAGTCTTCATCACAATAAACACCTACAATTTCCCAATCTGGGTGTTTTGCCACTTCTTCACGAAGCATTAGTTCTTGATTCTTAATACTCTCACTAATAGCTTCTTTGGTAGGTTTATCAACATCTTCTTTTGATAGTCTTAAATAAAGTACCACTCTCCTTATAATAATATCAACTGTTTCAACTATTTTCTTCATATTAAATTTAGCTCCTTTACTAATTTAACAGAATTCATTGATAACATAATAATATTATAACGCGCTCGTTTAGGAATTACAGCGCCCATATACATTTTTTTCAATAGAAAGTATTACCTTTAAAAGTTTCTTATTAAAAGAAAGTTTTAAATCGTCCTTTGTTTTATCTTTATCAACATTAAATTCATTTATAATCTTATAAGTTACCTTTTTATTCTTCATTTTTTCAACCCCCTTTAAATCTTATTTAAAGAAAAAAGAAAAGAATAGAGTTTTATGTCTATTCTTTATAGTATATTCACTAATTAGCAAGTATTTGCCTATATTTTATTATTTATGATATTTCATTTTCTTTTACAAATTTTAATGGACTATCATCTAAAACTTTAATTCTATATCTTAATTCTAATATCTTAAGACTATCATTATAAATTTTTTCTACTTCTGTACTTTTAAATTCTCTCAAACTTGGTAGTTCACTCAATACATCTTTTTTTGTTGTTTCCTTATAAGAAAACTCATAACGAAGTAGAAGTATCTCACATAATAGATCAACATAAAAAGCCCTGATTTTCCTTTCTTTATGAATGTTATATAATTCATCATAACAATTCTTTTTCATTTTACACCGCCTTACAAACGAATTATAACGCGCCAGAAAATTCTTGTCAGCGCCCTTTATGAAAAAAGAGAAAAGTCATCATATAAACCTTTCTCGTCATCTGGATATAAGCTTTCATTCTTTTGAAATTCTATCTCATAAAACTTATTAAAATTATTTGCAAATTTTCTTCCTTTATTAACAATCACTTTTAGTAGATTATCTACTGTTTTTATATCTTGATTCTTATACCAAGATTGAAACTTATCAAAAGAAACATCTTCTTTATCTATTCCAATTCTTCTTGAAATAACCATATCTAACATATCTTTTTCCATTTCATTAGAAGCTATATTATTTGTATAAATATCAAGCACTATCATTAAGTGTGTTCTTTTGTTCAAACCTTGTTTTAAACTAATTGTTTTACTATCCTTATCAAAAGAGTATTTATTATTCATATTAACATATTTTACTTTAAAACCGTCAGCATAAAGTGCCTTTATAAAACTATTGTAAATTTCATCATAAGAAGAATAAAAAAGAGCCGGAAGCGTCCCAGTATCATAATCAATTTTCTTCATTGTTGTATCTTTTACATCAAAGAGTATAGTAGAATTAAGACCTTTAAAATCTTTATGATGAAACACAACATCTTTATTCTCTTTATCAAAATATCTTTTTAATTCTTGTTTTGTCAGATCTTTCATATTTTTAATTATCACTTTATCATTTTCTTTTATAGATACATATTCATCACTGATTGGTGTTAGTATTTCAATAGGTGTAGCATTTTCTAGTAATTGAACACCTTGATCTAAATATGATTGTTTTGTTCCAAGTGATAGAAAATCTGGATATTGATATTTTATCAATAATGTATTTAAAACTGTATAATTACTATATAAAGATAAATCATCAATCAAACTTTTAAAATCATATTCACTTTTACAATTATCAAGAAAATCTTTTTCAAATTTTAATGTTATATCTTTAATCTTATCAAATTCATTATTTTTAGAATAATCTTTTAGATCATTCACTAATTTTCCTATATCTATATTTTAACCCCCTTTATAAACAAAAAAACTAGCTTTCACTAGTTAGTTTAGATAATTTATTTTTTAATGATACTATAGTTTTTTGTGCTCCTAAAGTTAAGTTTTCCAAAATATCATTTATATTATTATTTGTTATTGCTTGTTTTAATGTTTCAAAATAATTATGTGCGGATTCTTTATCAGAAGTAGTATTACCACATAATTTGTCAATTATATCATTATCTTTTGTATTAGTTAATGATAGATAAGTAACATAGTTATAGTTACTTTTGTTTTGGTATGTATAAATATAGAATGATATGTCTTCTAGTGTATGAGAAAAACTTTCAACAATAACATCTTTTGTATCTAGTATATCAGCATTATCTTTATCTTCAAAAAAATAATCAAATTCATTATTTTTTAATCTATGTTCAAATTCTTTCATTTCTTCTACAGATGAAAATTTGGGACCGTCTTCACGATTCCAGTTTATAAGACTTATTTCATCGTTAATCTTATTCATTTCTGAAACCTGATTCCGAAGTTCTAAATACTGTTCGTTTTTCATACATACTACTCCTTAATACTTAAAGTTTTGATAGAGTACGTATTATCATACAGTAATACATTACAAAAGTCAATCAACAGATGACCGAATATATTATTCTAGGATCCTACATATCAATTACATTATATCACGATTTTACTAGAATAAAATAGGCCAAAAGAAAAGATTATCTTTTTGTTTGATAATCTAATTCCATTTATTATTCCATTTTTTCAATAGTAACCTTATCTTCAAAAACTATTTTTAAAATTTCATCTTTTTGTTCTTCGCCATTTAAAGAAAGGTATGCAATATTATCATTCCATTCAATATTAAAATTACTATCATTTAAAATTTTGCCATCATTAAATATTTTTGTTTTATAAATTGCTTTACTAAAAGTGCCAGTAAAACTATTTTTATAAGCATACACCTTTATATCTTCACTACCGAACGGCCATTTTGCACCATTACCTTTTATAACAATTTTATATTCTTTATTTGATGAAAGATATGATTCTTTTTTTGTATATAAATTACCAGTAAAACCTAATATAACATAAATAATACATATCAATATTAAAAATGATATAGTTATCAAAACAAAATATGTAATTTTTTTCATAAATTTATTATTTATCCTTTATAGAGCATTCATAGTTTTTTAAAGAACATTCAAAGTATCTATACTCACTATGTTCACTTATAAAAATATCCCCAGAAATAGTAATTAAGTCTTTATCAATATTTCTAATACTACTTATTAAAAAAGGATTAGTTTTTTCATCTATTTTAAATTCTAACTCTTTAATTTTACTTTCTTTTCTTTTTAACTCTATTTCAAATATCATAGGGGAATTTCCATTTCCAACACCATAAAGTTTATTATCATAAAATTGATACATATAGTCTTTTTTATAAGCATCTTGTTGGGATGATTCTAATGTTTCTAATAAAATATAATCGTTGTCATCAATTTTATAGAAGAACCCCGTTAAAAACGATTCATAAGAACTAGGCGTTATATCTGCTAAAGCATAAACTTCTTTGCCGTTATCACTAAAATATGTATAAATATTCAAATCTTTATCTTTTAAATCATAATGCTCAAATGAATCCTTTTCTTCCGAACAACCAGTTAATAAAATACAAATACTTATTAAACATAATAACAATACTTTTTTCACTATATCATCTCACTTTCAAATAGTATATCTATTTGTAAATCAATTATAACATTTTTTTCTAATATATATCTATGATATTAAAATAATTTTTTTAAAATATGATAAATCACATTTGTAGCAATACTATTTCCAGCTTGTTTGAATAATTGACGATTAGAAGTACCGATGTCTTTTGCTTTATAAAAATCTTCATCACTAAACCCCATAAAACGCCAGCTTTCTAAAGGACTAATTTTTTTCACAAAAAAACAATTATCACGATAGATAATCATTTTACTTGTATCTTCTGTAGAATTCGCCGTTAGTGTAGGACAATATCCATTTATAGACCATAACCTTGCAGTTTGATTATATTTACTAGATGTATCACGTCCACACTTATTTTTACCGTCAATAAATCTATATAAATCTATTATATATTTTCTTCTTTTATCTTTCAGATTCTTACAAACTAACTTACAATCTTTTGTATAATCTTTATTAGCAACAAAACTTTGTAAATCAAATGGAACTTTTTCAGATAAAATAAGATTAGGATCAATATCTTTTTCTAGTAAATCTTTAAGTCTTAACTTCAATTTCATTTTTTGTGGAAATTGATATAAGTATTTTCCCTTGATTGCAACTAAAAAATATCTTTCTCTATTTTGTGGTGTACCATAATCTAAAGCACATAAAACATCATCATAAAGTGAATATCCTAATTCTTCTAAATCATTTTTAAATAAGTTCAATGTTATTCTAAATTTTGAATGAGTAATTGCAGCCACATTTTCAAAAATAACTACTTTTGGTGGATCTTTTACTTCTCTTAAAAATTGTATCATTTTCCACCCAAGAGAAGAACGAGTACGACTTCCAAAATCAAAGCCACGACGAACACCAGCCATACTTATATCTTGACAGGGAAAGCCACCGATCCAAATATCACAATATGGAATATCAGCACCATTGATTTTAGTAATATCCCCAAGATTGTCATCTGGTGTTTTATTATGGATCGCACAATAACTTTTAATCGCGTGTTTATCCACTTCACAAAAAAATACAGATTCATAATTATTTATAATACCATTTTCTTTTAATCTATGAAAAGCCATTTCTGGACTTCCAATACCAGAAAAGAAAGTACCAACCTTAACATTATTCTTATCTAGTTTAATAAATGGATATTCATAATTAAATAAAGTCATAGTTTGATTATTCAGAGTCATTTTTAGGTTTTCTCTTTCTGGTTGGACTTGCTTTTTTGATAGGTACATCTTGTACTTGTTCCTTATTGGAAAATAATTCTTGTTCAATTCTAAATGTATCAAGATCAAAAAGTTCTAGTTTATGGAATTCATCTTGTTTGACTTCTATTGTATCAGTAACTTTATATCTAAATGGATAATCACTTATTTGCTTTAAATTTGTCTTTATAGGCGACATTCTAGTTCTTAATATGATAGCTTCGCCAACTTTAAAGTTAATAAGCTCATCTGCAGTAATTAAATCACGACCAGTAAGTGATGTGTCAGATGACAGATTGAAATCAACTTTTCCATATCTATTAGAAGATGATGTTCTAGTAGTGGCAATCGTATATTTTCCAATTCTATTTGATAACTCGTGAGCGGTATTATAATCGTTTGTAGAGAGATAAACCCAATTACTAGTGTTAGACTTAATAGTACCAGCCATTTCTTTATAATTTTCTTGCAACTGATTAAAATCTTGAATTACTAAATAAAATCTAACATTTCTGGATCTTGCTACTGTAAGTTTTTTTGAAAATTCAGCAATCTTTACCATATTTGAAAATTCATCTAGTATGAAATTTACCCTAATAGGAAGTGTACCAGAATTTTCTTTTTGAGCTTCTTCTACTAAAACCTGATAGACTTGATTGATAAATAAGCTACCTATGAAATGCCTAGAAATCTTTTCATCTGGAATGATAAGGAAGATAGCAGTTTTTTTCTTACCTATGTCCCTTATATTGAATGAAGTTTTACTAGTCATATAACTAACACCAGTATCTCCAAAAACTCTTAATTTTGACGCTAGAATGGAAAAAATAGTAGCCCTTGTTTCCCCACGAGCAAAGTTTCCTGTAGAGTAAAGATTTTTTGCAGTACTTCCAAATGGACGATCACTAAAATACTTATCAAGTGAATTCTGATCGCCATACTTTTTAGCACCGTGTTCCACAAGTAAGTTATAGATAGAATGAAAGTGTATTTGACTTTCACTTTTTGCGTCTTCTAAAAGAGCAAGACATAATGCACTTAAAACAGAAGATGAAGACTCTTGCCAGTACTTATCACGACTAGTAACATCTTCACATATTGCACCTGATAAATCATTGATTGTTTCAATCTCTTTTTCAAAATTATTCTCTTTAAAATACTCATAAGCGATCGTGAGTGGATTCCAAAAATCACTATTACTTGTATTTCTTAAATTGATAATCTTAATATCATAATCTTTCTTTTTTAAATAATCATAAGTAGTTTTGTAAAGTTCGCCTTTGACATCATTGATAATCATTGATTCGCCAGCGTCAGCTAAATTAAATATGAGTGGATCAATTACTGAAACTGTTTTACCAGATCCAGTATTACCAATAATCAATGTATGATTAGAGCTAGTATCTACATAGTAATTATTATCATCTATTGCAACAACCATACCACCAGACTTATTATTCTTATTAAATCGCCAAGTAGTAAAGTTTTTTCTTACTTCCTTAATAGTAGCAAAGGTACTACTACCAAATTCATTACTATTGATTCTTTTAGGTACACCATTTGTACTGTTAGAGTTTTTAATTTTAAAACTATATTTATAATATAATAAGGCCAAAAGAAAAAGACATTCTATTAAAGAAATGCCTACTAAAATATTTCTATCTTTTGAAACAATACTAATTATATCTAAAAGATTATATATAAATTTTAATTCAAAATTACTTTTCATACATACAACAAAATTAGTAATGATGAAAGTAAAAAACAATAAAGAAATAATAACTACTAGTATGTAATTAAAATATTTCTTTATAGTTATAACCCCCTTAAATATCTTTGCCTTGAAGTTCCTTTTCTAAAAGTTCAAGCAAAAATTCTTCTTCTTTTTTTGTTTCAACCATTAAATAATAATTTGCTTTCTTAATAAATTGTTTGAATCGTAAATTCTTATAAAATGATTTTTCTTTATAAGTATCATATCTTTCTTTAGTATATCCAAGATGTGATAATGCTTTATAAAAGTCAGTAACATTTATATCTTCTCTAGTATTAGAAACAGCATTAAATAGTAAATCAACATCATAATTGATTTTTGATTTCTTGATCCATTTTTCCAATAACTTTTTTATATCACTATCAGAGAGTGAAGCAAGTTTTCCTAGTTTATAAAGTTCTGTTGCGTGTTTGACTATGGTAGATTTCTTTTTGGTATTTCTACTAATAAATTCCATATTCATTATGTTGATTTCTAAAAATTCTTTTTGAGATTCTAAAAAATCTTTTGAATTATAAACTTTAAAATTATATAAAATATCATTTCCAATTTTAGAGTAAAGTCTTTTCATTTTGTTTTCCACATACTTGTTATTTTTAGAGTTACCATATAACTTTTTTTGTTCACGTTCTATTGATTCCAGAGAGTGATAGTACTTTTCAAAATCATATTTTATCTTATCGTGATATAAAATTTTTTCTATAATCTTGTCAATATCTTTTCTACAATAATCTAAATTTTTTGAATTATATTGAAGACGACCTTTTTTAGGAAGTTTGTTATAAAGACTTAATAAATCTTTATTTAAACTCTTTCTAAATTTATTAGAGAAAAACAACTCTTGATCTACTTTAGTGTAATTACTTTTTCTAATCTTATAATCAAGACCTAAAAGTAGATAATCTTGATCTTTATAAAAAGAAGTATTATCTACAAGATAAGAAGCAATATTACTTTTTAAATATTTCATCGCAGTTTTTTCTAATGTATCTTTTTTTCTAGTTTCTTCTATTTCAAATAGATTTATGTGTAGATGTGGATTGTCGGTGTCCTGATGAAGACTAGCATACCACTTTGTATTAGTAAGATCCAAATCATTATCTAGTATAAATTTTGGCATAATAGCTTTAGTCATCAAATAATAATCTTGTTTTGTTTTAAGACCTGATTCAAGAGCAAATTCTGGAGGAAATGATAAAACTAACGTCCACATACGACCTGATTTATCTTTAGGCAAGTCTTTTAAAATTTCCTGTTTTGAAACATCGCCGTTTTTATCCCAAATATAACATTCTTCTGATTCTTTAGTATCATCATATATCCCAAGTTCTTTTTCGTATAAGTCATTGACGGAAGAAAAATCTCTTAAAGATTTTCCATTAGCTCCGTCTTTTGAAACATACTTACACCAGCCACCGACCAACCTTTGAAAGTTCACATCTTTTTTATATCTAACTCTCGTAACAATATTACTTTTGCTCATCTACATTGTCCTTTTGACTTCGTAATTCACGAATATTTTTTAGCACTTGTTCTCTAGCCACTTCTGTTATAGGGTGGTTGACTAGATGAGTATTAAGTTCTGATCTCGTTTGTGGAATATCAAAATATTTATAAGTCATATCATTTTGTAATATGATAGTTTCAATTCCTATATTGTTCTTGTTAATCATCGTCAATATTTTATAAAATTGTTTTTCATTTGCGTTCGTAACTGTTTCAATAATAAGTTCTCTTAATTTTTTTTGACTATCTAAAAGCATTGTTTGATCTAAATTATCTAACAAAACATTTTTACAATATTCACTTATTTTCATATTATTTTTAGACGCCTGATCTTGAAGTAATTGCTTTTTGTATGGATCAACTCTGAAAGCAATAATATTGCCATTCTTATTTTGTTCTTCCATTATTCAACATAATACAATCAAGATTTTCAAAGATATAATCTTTTAGCATATTCTCTAAAACTTCCTGAATTGTAAGCCCTTTAATTTCTAAAATTTTTCTAAAAGCATTATCTGTTTTATTATCTACGAGTACCTTTAAATATGTACTTTTTTTATCATTCATTTATATAACCCCCTTTAAATTCAAATCTAATCTAACAAATAAATTCTTTTACGATAGATTAAAATTTTTCTAATTTTATTTTTATCTTTATCAAATATAGTGTAGCAATTTCCAAAAAACAATTCCCATTTCCATAGAAAAGATTTCATCATTTACCCCCTGACTTTTTATAATTTTCTATTTCTATTGATTCATCAGCTATACTTGCTACCTTACAAGCACAAAATAAAAAAACTGATGTGAATATTACAATATTGATAAACAATATAATCAAAAATAATTTCATATAACTTCCTTTCTTTTAGGCCTAAACTTCGGCCATTATCACGACCATAAAATAGTCAAAAACTCAATAATTTTAACAACACATTAAAAGCAGGATAAACCCTGTTTACAAACAACTCGCCAGTGGCGAGTTTAGCCTTATTTCATAAGGCATTGATGAAAAACACAAGTGTTTACATTTTACTAAAATGTTATACAATCGTTTACTTTGAAACCCTTATAAAATCTAGGGTGTGTAACAATCGTACACACTTTAAACTTATTATTTTTCTAATTTCTCGCCACTTTTAAGATGTTTTTTATAAAAGTGTTAGGCCTAAATTATGGACCAACACTTGGAAGACTTGGTGCATAAGGTTTTAATTCTGGAAGTGTAGGTATTTGATACCCACCACCATTTGAATTGTCATAATCATACAAGTTATATTCTTTTGCGCTAATCTTATTATTGATAACAATGCTAGGATCTGTTCGTTCAAATTTTTGACTACTAGCATTAAATTTTTGTAAGGAAAAATGAAGATGTGGACCAGTAGAGTACCCAGTACTTCCCATAATTCCAATTTGTTGTCCTTGCTTAACTTGATCGCCAACATTTACCACCCTAGAATTTTCTTTAAGATGATGATACCCAGATCTATAAACTTGACCGCCTAGTTTATGTTCTATAATGATACTTTCGCCACCCATATCTTGGACTTCACTTACAATAACTGTACCGTCTGCAACAGCTACTATATTAGAAGAAGTAGGAACGACATCTATACCAGAGTGAAAAGATTTTTTGCCACTTATAGGATCTATTCTTTCGCCGTATGGGGAAGTAATAGTATAGGTGTTAGTATCAAATGGAAGAACGAAAAAAGATTGATAGAAAGCCGTATCACTTCCAAAAAGTGCAGCCAATATGGATAGAATAATTAAAACAATCATTATAATTCCAATAACTGGAAGAAGTGCTATAAGCATTTTTCCTTTCATAATTCCATTAGTAACTTGTTTAATTATCGTCCACCACCTTTGCCAAAAAGTTCTTTTTCTTCTGGGCGAAGATGTACGAAGATAGGAATTCTTTTGTCGTGAGAAATAACAAAAATTGCTTGTCCTTTTCCAGCCGTTTGTAAAAAACGGCGTTCATTATCACTTAACCTTAATACCTTTTGTAATGAAATGATTTCTTCACTTCCTTGTGCCATAATAAACTGATAATCTGAATTATCTACTATAACTTGACCGTATCTAACAACTTCTGGAGAAGTAAAGTCAATCATATTTTGAGTACATACTATAAGACTTCCTGCATACTTCCTGATTCTTTTACTAGTCTTTTTCAAAAACTCTAAACCGTCCTTATTATCTGGATCAATAAGAAGATGAGCTTCATCAACAATTAGTATAACTTGTTCTTCACGATTCTGACTTATGATGTTCCAACATAAAGATAGAATATTGAAAAATTGTGTTCGTAAAATTGTTTCGTCGCTTTCAAGAAGACTATGTATATCAAAGACGATTAAATCAGAATTTAAGTCAAGATTACTATAATCATTCCATAACTTACTATCAACACCAGTAGCCATACGACGAACAATAGCTTCTATCTTTTCTAGTGATTTTACATTATCATCATTGACACGTTTATCATTTTTTGCCTTATCTAATTCTTTTATTATTTCATTATGAAAATCACTTATTATAGGATAATTTTTTGAAGAAAGTATACTAACATCAGTATCTAAAGTAATATTCTTTTTCTTATAAGTGCGAAGTAGTATTTCTTCAATTTTAGTAAGTTCTAATTCTGTTAAATCTTTAAAATAATATTTAATAAATGTTCTAAATGTTTGTAAATGTCTTACAACAGCGGCATTATTATCTTCATCATTAGTAGAGTTTTTAATTTCTAATGGATTGATGATACAACCTGATCCACTTCCTGCGTCTATCCATTTTCCATTAAGTGAAAGACATAAGTCTTTATATTCACGTTCTGGATCTACAATCAAAATTCTAGTTTTTTTAGAGCCACCACCACGAGCAAAATTACCACGTATAAGTTTCTTTATTAGGGTGGACTTACCACTTCCACTTTTACCTATAATACACATATTAGAGTTTGTTCTTTTGTTAGTTCTTTTCCATAAATCAAACAGAGTAAGACCGCCGTTTATGTCATCGCCAAGAATTATGGAATTACCATTATCTTGTATAGATTCAAAAACAAATGGAAAAGAAGCAGCTACCGTAGTAATAGGCATAGGAAGACCAAAACTTTTTTGAAGTGGCATTTCTAAAGTAGGAAGTGATGTTTTAAGGCCTTGTTCTTGTTCAAAAATAAGTTGTGATCCACGAAGATTAAGAGAAGATAAAGCTGACTTAATTTCTTTAACTCTTTTCTGTAATTCTTCTTGTGTATTTGCATAAGAAAAAAATACTACCGACATTAGTAGCATTTTTTCATTTTCACGATCCATTTTATTAGTAAGTTTTTCGTAATCTTCTAATTGATTTTTAAGGACTATCTGATCGTTTCTATCACTTGTATTGATATACTTACTACGAGTTTCACTCATACCTTTTTTTAGTGTTTTAGATACTTCTACATTATCCATTTGTTCAACACTAATCATCATACGAGTGTTTTTAATATTAGATAACATTCCTAACCAACTACCACGAGCATAGGACGGGAATGTATCAATAATCATACTAGTAGCATAACAATCGCCTAGTAAAATGTCTTTATCATTAAATTTCATAGCTATAGGTGCGATTTTTTCTTTTAATGATTTCAAACTTGAATCTTGTTTAAAAACTTCTAGTGATTCGTTAGGATTAAGGAAAGTAAAAAGTAATTCCTTAATATCATCAGTTTTTGCTTGTTCTGATGATAAACCTATATTAGATAATTGAGAAACAAGATCATTGATTTTTGATTTTAGTAACTTAATATTATCTTTGCTTTCTTCAATCAATAAGTAAAATTCTCTATTATTGACTAGATTTCTACTCATAATATTATCAGCATAATTGATGTCTTCATCAAGTAATTTTTGTTTTATTTCATCATCAGTATTTTTAGCAAGATATACTAAATTATCTATGTGATCTGTAAGAGAAATAGGTTTATCTAGTGCTAGTATTTTAAAAGGATATTCCATACTTAATAATACTTTTCTAAACTGGAATATCTTTGAATCTTGTTCTTCACTAGAACATAACTGTAGGTTAATACTATTGACTTTGATAACACCTACAATTTTGTCATTTTCTAAAAAGAGTAAGTCGTTCCATACTTCCTTAAAAGGAAGCCACTCTAAAATAGACTTATCAATCTTTTTCTTTTTATCCTTTTTCAAATTATAACCCCCTTATTTTTTATAAATTCATTTTGATATTATTGTAATCATCGTGGAAAATACTATTCTTATCATCAGCACCCATTTCAAATAGACAACTTAAAATTTCATCTGATGACATTTTAGTAGTGATAGCATAATCAACAATAATATTGTCAATATCTTCAACAATACTATTATAGTATGGTTGCCAATCTTTATTTCTAACTTTTTCTTTTGTATATTTTGCAATATTTTCTTTTGCTTTTAATAAAGTCATATAGACTTCATCATTTGTTTTATTCATAAATTATAACCCCCTTAAATTTTTTGTTTCTAAATTCATATTGATACTATTATCAACATAATTGATACTACTACGAGATTTTTTTAGACTTCTTTTATCACTAATGAAATTATCCAAATTGCCATATTTATTTTTAAATTTATCAAAGTCATTTCTGATGTCCTTTGCTGATACACTATCATCAATAGAGTAAACAATAGCTTGATCTAAAGAAGAAAATTTTACAAGTTGTGATTTTTCAATATCAGAATTGTGAATATTATCTGATTTTCTATAAACAAAATAATTATCATTATCTTGAAAAATGAATGTACCAGCTTTATTTACATCAATTATTTTAGCCATTTCTTTATCTAAAACTAGAATAGGCCTATCCTTATCAATATCTAAATTGTCATCTATGTTAATAATACCATTATTAACTATAGAAATATTTTTATCTTTAAAAAAGTCTTTTTTATTTTCTTTTGTTTCTTCTAGTGTAGTAGTTTTCTTACGATCTTCATCAATCATTGTTTTTAACTTGTCTTTGACGAGTAGGACAATCTCTTCTTCGTATTTTTCCCTAATTTGTTTTTTTTTATGATTTTCAATGATTTTATTTTTAGTTCTTTGAATAAGTTTACTAGGACTTAAATTTTTGATTTTTTCCATAAACTTATTTTTTCCTTTATGTTCATATAAAGACATAGCACAATCTAAAATTTCTTTGTTAGTCATTTTATTTTTAATTGTATAATCAACAATCATATTATCTAAACCTGTAATAATATCATTATAAAAGCCATTATTAGATTTGTTCATTATATCTTCTTTTGCCTTTAATAGAGTAATCATTACATCATCTACTTTATTATTCATCTTTAACCCCCTTATCTATAAAAAAGATTAGTCAATAACAACTAATCATAATGTAAAAAAATAATATATATTATTCCATAAAAAAACAATCTCTATATAGCTTGAGATTGATAAACTTCTTTACTTCATCAACAGGGCACTTCATTGCTATTCCCTGTTCACAATATAAGTATATATGAAATTGTCGTACTTTGTCAATATTTGTAATTAAAATTTTTTATATTTCTTTTGACTTGACCTAAACTTTATCATTTTTATTATGATACTTAAAATATTGCCTGATCCATTTGGCATAGGCAAAGTAATTAAAAATGTAAGAATAGGAAAGAAGCAAAAGAAGAATATTTTAATTAGCCCTGTTCCAAAAATTTTTGCAAGTATAAAACCTACAAGAACAGATAGACCAAGTAGTAATATCTCTTTAATTCCATATCCTTTAAATATTTCTCTTTTAACCCTTATGTTCTTCGGTATTAGATACATTTACATTCCCCCAATCTGTAGTAGTTTTATATAAAGTACTAGATTCTTGATTAAATGAATAATTGTTATTATCAATCATATCTTTGTATGTATCAATTCTATCAGCAAGTGAAGTGGTGTTAGACATATCATCATTATAAGTAGGTATATCATTACTTCCACTATCCATAGTAGGACTACTACTTTCTGAATTAGAATTTGAAGAATTATCTTGATTAGAAGATTGACTTGCAGATTCCAAATTAGAAGATGAAGAATTTGATGTCATATTAGGATCATTACCACTTGAATTACTGTCTGGTGTAGAAGAAGAATTATCATTACTATTATTTGAATTAGTAGAGTTATCTTCTGTTTTCCCATATCTTGACATAGCTATCATACTTGTACCTAGTGCAGCCATACTATGTAATTCACTCATATTCGCCATTGTTCCAGTATTTGCATTTAACAAAGCACTCACTAATTGTGGCGATGATATGATAAAGAGTAAAGCACCTATGATGATAAGTATAACAGACATAGCATAAGAAGTACCTTTTACAACTGTACCAAAAACATTAAATAATATTCCAATACATAGGTACTGGACAGCAGTAACTAGGAATGTACCTAAAACACCTTTTGCCCATACTTCAAATGTATGTGATCTATTTGATATTAAAGACGTACACACAAACGGTGCGATTGCCTTATATAAAGCAAGTTCTATCACTCGTTTAGCAACTTGAATTCCTATAAAGAATAAAAGAACAACAACGACTAAACCGACTATGAAAACGGAAAAAGTATGAAAACTATATTTATATTCCCCTGAATCAAAAAGGCCGTCATTCATAACAGCATTATAATCAACCGTCCACCAGTTCTCTATAAAGTATTTTTTATCAGATTCGTCCATTTTGCTATCATCTGCAAAAGCCGTAAGTATCATAGAAGACATACTAGCTTCAAAAGAAGTAGGACTTGTTTCTGCAGTAGATGAAGCTGATATTGTATATTGTGTAAGTTTAGATGATACATCATATCCCCAATTAAATATGGGTGGAATTAAAAACATCATTACTATACAAAAAATGATACCCCTAAATACCCTAGTGGGGGAAGAATTATCATCTTGATTGACAAAATATCTCATTATAATTTCAATAATAACTTTCAGTACTAGCCAAGTACAGGCCACAATGATTGCAGCCGAATATATCTTATTCACATACGGATTATCAAAAAACTTGAATTTCCATATATCATTGATGATTAAAAACATACCGTCTAGTAAGATGAGTACACCTTTTGCCAACATCCAAAATACCCAACGGATCGCGTCTGTTATCCAACCTGCAGATTCGTGTTGTACTGTTAATAACTGTAACATCATACAAACACCACCTACATTGTCATTTTATTTTCTTTGGTATAGTCGTGTACTAATTTAATTTCTAAACTACCTATATCAGCAAACATTCTTTTTGTCATATATATAGCGTCTGGTGTAAGTTTCCTTTGCCAACATAAACCTTTAGGCGACCACCTGTAAGCGTGACTTTTTAATTCTTCTATTACTTCTTGACTTGGTTTTTCATCAAAGAATATTTTGACACGATTATCTTCTTTATCAAAACGGACTTCGCCATTATTAAAATAGTAGTCATTCATTTGTAGTTTATCCATTTTTTCTAACTGTTTTAAACGATTCTTTACTGATTTTATATTTTGATTAGAGTTCGCTAATACATAAGGTGGAAGTGGATCTTCATTATTTTTTCTAGCTTTCTTATTATAATTCAAATATGATTGATGATTTTCTTCTAAAAATTCTAATTTTGCTTGTAATTTTTCTTTTACAAGTGGATCGTCACTACTAATTGGCTCATTATATCCATTTCTATACTTACTTATAATTTCTTCTTTTGTATAAGCATTTTTTAACATATCATCAGTATTTTTATAGAATCTCTTTATCTTGTCTTCAATAGTATAAAGTGTGTTATCTATTTTAGCTTGGACCTTACACATTTTTTCAACAGGATATTTTGCTGGACCAGCCACATTGACAGGCACAAAATTTGCATTAACTCTTAATAATTCATTATAACTGTCAGTAATTAGCTCTTTAAATTGTTCTTTTCTTTTATTTACAATTTCTAATTGTTTTTCGTTTAGTTCTCTGATTCCGTATAATTCAACAAATCTTTGATATTCGTGATTAGCGTCATCTTGAATATGAGTGCCACGATTATACATACTCTGATTATCAGAACGTCTTACTAAATCTTTATCTAATTCTATCAATTTTTAACCCCCTTTACATTTTTATAGTTTTTTCATCTTTGAAATTAAAACAACCGTCGCTTGGTTTCCTATATGGAAGACCGAAGTCATCGTACAAATCTTTTTCTTTAAAGTTACGTCTATCATAATTTTTTCCAAGATATTGTTCTATAAGCCGACAATTTTCTTCCCATTCAAAACCCAAAGATGAAAATATAAGAATATCCTTATATAATAAATCTGTTTCATAATTTGAAGCTAACCCTAAAGCATTTTCAATAGTGGAAGAAAACTCTCTTGTACCACTACCTAAATTGATTTTAAAATCATATTCTTTCTTTGGATCAAACTTAAAATAATCACGATGATAAATATTATTTTTTTCACAAAAAACATCTTGACTAACAAGATACTTTTTATAATCTTTACAATCATCTTTGTTAGTATTATATTTCTCAATAACTTGTTCAGTTGTAAGTTCATCATCTACTAACCATATAAGACATTGTAATTTGTTTTTAAATTCTTCTTCCCACCATTCATTAGTGGAATTATCAACACCAAAATATCCTTTACCATTTTTATTTTTTACAAGGAATTTTCCAGTTAAATAACTAGGCATTTTACCATAGTCAGAGTTTTCTCGCTCATTAAATAAACGACTATAAAGATTAAAATCTATTTCATATATCTTCATTTATAACCCCCTATAGTAACCTGATAACTTCTTATTGAAATTATCCACATCATAAATATTTTTATCTTTTTCCAAAGTATTAGAAACAATTTCACATTCCTTTAAATCTTTTTTTATTAGTGTCCTTATATAATCAGACATAGAAATATCTAATTCTTTGGATCTTTTTCTTATATCTTTTTTGAGATTTTTTGTTATGTAAAACATAAACTTTGTATTATATCTTTTAATTTTAATTACCCCCTTAATTCACATATAACAATAAGTCGTTGCTTACTATTATTTTTACAAGTAACAAGTGTTAATTGTTTTTTGTCATTTATACTATTGAAATAAGACATATCATTATCATTGATTGTATGTTTACTGATAATAGTAAAATAGTAAGTATTTTGATGAGTAACAATCTTTACTTGATCGCCAACTCTCATATAATGTAATTTTTGAAACACATTACTGGTGCTATGGCCTGCTAGAATCACATTACCAAATTCATCATCTAAATTAGCAGATACAGATAAAGTACCAACTAAATTTTTATCTAAAACTTTTTTTGATGTTCCTGTTGTGATAAGTCTTTTAATTCCATACCCAGAAAGTTCTATATATCCTAAATAGTTATCAGTTAATACAAATTCCTGTTTTGGTGTTTCAATTATAGTAGGTGTTTCTTCTGGTATTTCTACTTCTGGTGTAGGAACATCTGGAAACAAATCATTGATAATAGTTTCTGTTTCTTGTTTATCTATTTCTTTATTATGTAGAAAACAATAAGTAGAAAGGATCGCCACTATAATTAGTAACAATCCAATCACTACAAGTATTTTATTTATTATTTTTCTTTTTAGCATATAATAGAAGACCTAACCCTACTAGGGCAGTACCCATAATAGTAATAACACTAGTTATATCAGTATTGAATGTTTTAGGCATTTCTACTTTTTCATTAGTCATTGTTGCTTTTACAACTTCGCCATTCTCTAAAATTTCAAAATACATTTTTTCTTCATTCAAAATATAATTTTCTGGTGCTTCTTTTTCAAGAATGTAGTACTTACCATATTCTAAATCTTTAATGATGATTTTACCGTTTTCATCAGTACGACCAGAAAAGATAAGTTCTTCTGTTTCAGCATTATATACTTCAATCAATGTGTTAGGAAGTGGATCGCCAGTAGATAAATCTACCTTTGTAAATTCCAAATCTCCTTTAAATTTTTCATTAGTCATACTAGCTTTTACAACTTCGCCATTTTCTAAAATCTCAAAATATACTTTCTCATCAGATAATTTATAACCTGTTACTGTTTCAGTTTCAATTATATAGAATTTTCCAATAAATAGATTTTCTATTTTGATTTTACCGTTTTCATCAGTAACACCACTATAAATAAGTTCATCGTCAGAAGTATATATTTCTATTTTTACATTAGGAAGTTCCTTACCACTTGTTAGATCAGTTTTACGAAAATCTAAACTTCCTTTTCCTAGATAGTTTTTAAGAGTAAATGTTTTTTTGATTATAGGTGTATATTGATCCTTATATTCAAGAACAAACTCATATTCTTCATTATCTAAAATATGATTTCCAGTAGTAGAAATTTCTTTTATAATATACTTTCCAAGTTTTAAATCTTCAAATCTTACAAAACCTTTATCATTTGTTTCAAGTGTTTTAATAAGATTACCTGATTCATCATATAAACCAAATACTACATTAGGAAGTTCTATTTCTTCATAAGTATATGTACCATTTTCAATTACTATTTGTTCGCCAACTTTATTTAATTCAATAACACCTTTAACTTCTTGATTTTCAAAATGAATTTCAAGTATGGCGTCAAATTCATCAGTTTTCTTAATATCAGCTTTCTCATCTATAGTAAATGGAAGTGGTGTAGAATTCCAAACATACCCATAAACAACTTGATCTACTTCTTCTAATTGATAATTACCACTATTTAATGGATATGGTGTAATTAAAACACCGTCCTTATCAGTTTCAAACTCACAATAAGTAGTAGTGGTAGGATAAGATACTGTTTGACATACATACTTACCAGTTGCTAAATCTTTAATTTTAAACTTAATACCAGCTTGTGTAATATTATTACCGTCTTGATCTACTTTAACTACTTTTAATCTTGATGTGATTTCAGCATTTGAGAAAACCTTATTGATAGTAGGACCTAAATCTCTAACTTCAAAATGATAATCTTCTATTTTTTCAAACCCACTTGTAGAAGTAAGTTGTCTTAATGTGTAATCGCCATAAGGAAGTGAAAAGTAAATCTTACCGTCTTTATCTGTAGTTTCTATTGATACTAAATTATTATTATGATCATAGATAGCAAATTCAACCCCAATCTCTGGTGTCATAATTTGTGTTTTATCAGAAGCATAAACTTTTGTAATTTCATATTCACGAGTGATTACTTCTTCGTAAACATCTACTTTAACAAGTAAATTATTTTCATCTACTGTGAAGTAATACTTTTGAGTATCTAATTTATATCCTTGACTAGGTGTAATTTCTTGCAAATAAAATCTACCTAAATCAGGTAGATAATCACTTCTTGCAAAAGCATTATTATCCGTTGTTATTGTTCCAACAAGATCGTTTGTTTCGGCATTGTATATTCCATAAGTGGCATTAGAAAGTGAAGCTAATCCCTGTGGAATTACTTCGCCTGTGTCTTTATCTCTCTTTGTGATTTCAACACGACCACCAACTACTTTTAAATTGATAGTAGAATATAAAGGATCAAATGATCCAACTCTAAATACATTTTGAGTGCCTTCCTTAAAATATACTACTGGTGGTGTAGGATATAAAGAATCTTCCTTTGATAACTTAATAGTAGCATTTCCGACACCAGTAGCAGTAATTGAAAGTGAATTACCATTGATACTTGCACTTGCATTACTTTGTTCTTTCACTCTATACCCATTTAAAACATTATTTACATCATTTAATGTAATAGTTTTTCCTAAAGGTAGTGTAATAGATTCTGAATTAAAGTTAGGCCTTTTATTGTGTTGAGCAACTAAACTTTCAATCTCATTTATTTCATCAATAAATAAATTGTCATTTCTAGTACCATTTAAACCGTCAGTAAAGTAAATAGTACTTGTTGGCTCTGCAGTACGCCAAATCAATACTTGTGTAACAGCATACCATTTTGGGGTATTATGATTTCCATATCCATATCCATAATAGGCAAGTAAACTAATTCTATCCCATTGTTCTGGTGTCATATTAAGATAAGTTGCATAATCACTTCGTGCAACATTATAAATAAGGTTATTATCAATATCAACAAATGGTTGAAGACAATAAACAAAAGCATTATCTTCACTACGACGCATAAATCTTGCTTGTTTATAAGCAACATAACCGTCGGATCTTGCTTTTTTCAAATATACATTTGAAATATATTCGCTAGGCCAAATAGCTTGTCCTGCATAAGTTTCAGCTTTGACTTCTAAAGTAGAAGTGGCAAAGCCTAAAACTATACCCAGTAAAATGGGTATAGCAAGTAAAATTTTTCTTTTTATATTCATTAAAATTCCCCCTTATAAATTCATAAAAAAAAGACCTTTACGGCCTTATGATTCTAATTCTATATATTGAATGTGATAACCTAAAAATTTACCAGAGTAACTATAAGTTTCATCACATCTAAAACGATAATTTTCTAACCCTGTATAATTTGCACCTGCATTATAACAAGCATTTTTTGTTTCTTCCATACTTCCTAATTTATTTACATCAAAATCTACTGTTTTCCAAGAAATCTCTGGACTATTGTAATAATCATATTCACTAATACCTAATTTTTCCCATTCTGTAGGTTGTTTAGGTTGTGGAACAACAACTTCTGGTGTAGTAGAAGTTTGTACTTCCTGTTTTGGTTGAGAAGTATTTTCTTTTTGAATAACAACTTCTTGTTTTACTTCTGGAGCAATTTCTTCTTGTTTTGTTTCTAATACTTCTTGATCTTCCTTATTATCTAATAGAGAAGTAATTATGTCTTCATCTATTAACTCTTGTTTTTCATTTTATGATGAATCAACTATGAGATTGTCTTTTTGATTAGTTTTTGCTTCTTGATAAATATATCCTTTCACAAACACACTAATAAAACCGACTAATAAAATAATACCACTAATTTTAAATATTTTCTTTAACATACATAAGCACGTCCTTTCTTTAAATGAATAATAACGCGCTTTCAAAAAAAATACAGCCCCTAAATTGAAAAAAATTACATTTTTACATTTTTTTCTTGATCTATATCATCTTTTATTGATTTAGATGATGATAAAAAAGATATTCTTTCGGCAATTATAGAAATTTTATTATCCTTACCTTGTAATCTTCCTTTTATACCTAAAATATCGCCTTTTTTACAATATTCTGCAGTATTTTCAGCAATACCATTCCATATACTAATAGGGAAAAAGTCTGTTTCATATTCGCCATTTGCATTTTTAAATGGACGTGGAACAGCTAAAGTAATATTGCATACTTTTTTATTGTCTTCTAATTCTTTTAGAGTAGGATCTGCACAAAGTCTTCCTACTAACGCCATTGTATTAAACATTTTATACCCCCTTAAATTCTAAATTTAATCTTATTTTTTCCAATTCTATAAGAAGATTTTTTAATCTTTGTTGATTAAGACGATTCTTATAGTATTTTTGATTTTTCTTTTTGTAGAAAATATTTAGTAGATTTTCAACAAAGATAATATCTTCTAAACCGTCAATAATCTTTTTTTCTACAAAATAGTTTTCAATTTCAAATTCCATAATTCTAAAATATTTACACGTTTTTATAATTTCTTTTACTAATTTTTCTTGACTCATATTATCACTTAAAGTAAGTTAAGATCCAGTTTACAAATTGAACTACAAGAAATACCGAAACACCAGCAATAAGTGTTGTTTTGATTTTACGAAGTGAAGCAGCTTTCTGATGATCTTCAGAAGCCACCATATAAAAGATACAATCTTTTAAAACAAAAAAGCCCGTAGCTCCAGCCACGAACATTTTTAGGTAGTTTGTTGCGTCATTGATCAAACGCAAAATATCATTAAGTATTGATTCCATTTATAACCCCCTTATAATTTATACGTTTTTAAAATTTCTTCAATAGATTTTTCATCTAATTGTTTTCTGGTTTCTTTACAACTTTTATAAACCAAATCAAAATAATTGTCTTGTTCATATCCTAATTTTTCATTATTATAGATACATTCAAAATCATTTTCTATATTACCTGTTTGTTTGTTAATTACATTTACAGCAATAGAAGTATAATCTTCATCGGTAGAAGCACCAATATTAAACTTAATTAAATATCCGTCTTTTGTATAATAACCAAATTTTTCTAATATTAAGTTTTCTGATGATTGCAATGCTTCATTTGCTAAACTAGGATAATGATCGCTATAATATTCATCGTAATAATCAAATATTTCTTGTAAATTTTTTAATTCTTCTTTACCAACATCTAAACCTTTACATATGTGTTCTTCAAATGCTAGTAATGCAGTTCCAATTTCAGATCTTGAACATTCTTCAAATAGTTTTATAAGTTCTTCTAATCTATTTATAAAAACCAACCCCCATATTCTTTTAGTGCAATATTTTAGTTTTTTCTTAACACCCCCAAACTTTCACATAAAAAAATAGATGTCTATTTAAAACATCTATCGTCAAGACCAAGAGCACTTACAAACTTAATACAACCACTTTTTCTAATTTCTCTGACTTTATCTTTACCATAATTCATAATAGACAATATCTCATCTTCTTCTTTGCACTTATAGAAAGTCAAATCAAAAACTTGTAATTCTAAATCATTTAACTTACGAAGTGCTAAAGTAATTTTTGAAAGTAATTGTCTTCTTTTATTTTCAAGTCTTGTTTCCAACATCATATTTTTTAGAACATAATTTTCTACCATAGAAGTTCTTACAGGAATAAATTGTTCATATCTAACCCTATAATCACAAGTAATCTTTGGAATAGCAATTTTGTCATCAGTTCTTTTTAGATACTTCAACAATTTAAAGACATCTAAAATAATGTTTCTTAACTTGATATAATCGTATAAAGATAGCTCGTCCTTTCCTAATAAGGTATTGTTCATAAATTTGCCCCCGATCCAGTACTCAATGAAAAAAGAACAACCATATATAAGGACATAAGCGGTCCTTGTTTGATTGCTCTTTTTATAATAATAAAAGTATTTCTACGTTGATTTGCTGATTTTAGGGGTGTGACATCTAATAGTTGTTTTGTTTTAGTAAATATAATTTGCATTGTTAAGTTAAGACATAGATTCATACCTTACCCCCCCTAAAAAAAGGAAGTAGATGCCGTTAAGGTTGTAAGCAACCTTAAAATCAGGATACATACTACTTCCTTAACTTCTTATAAACAACAAATTTCTTTAATTGCTGTTTATAATATACCAAAAACTACCAAAAATCAAGCATTTCAAACTAGAAACACTTAAAATTATTACAAAATACGAAAAAAACACCTGTAAATGGTGTCCATTGAGTACATTTATTTCGTATTTTACTATATTATATCACGCCATTGTTTATAGTCAATTAGGAATAAATGTTGTAGAAAACACGCCTAAAATGTCTGATGAAATCATCGTAAACACTTGTAAACACTAGGTTTTCATAAAAAGATACTTTGGTGGATAAAGCATTATTGAAAGCAATATGTAATTTTAATATAAACATAAATGACTAAAATTAGCATAAAATAAAAAGAGATTTTACTCTTTTACATCTGTGTACTTACAACTATTTAATAAAGTCATCAATATTTTTTTCTAATATAATAGATAGTTTGATTATCTTATCAAGTGGCATTTGTTTAGTACTATCTGTTTCACTTTCAAATCGTTTATAGTGATTGTGGTTATAATCTAGTAAAGCTGCAATATTTTCACTTGAATATGGGTTAATTGTACTGTTTGAATTTTGACTCTTAAACTCGTTGTATTTTTCCACACGAAACTTTTTGATGTTCTTACAAATCGTATCATAAATTGTGTTTTTATCTACTGTGGATACTAGACCTTGTAGTTCTTCAAATCTTCGCATAGTCATTATTCCCACCTTTCTAAATAATTATCTCATTTATCAAAATGTAAATTAGCCACATATTCACGCAAATTAGCGATAAAAATTAGAAAAGATGTGTTATAATGAAATCGGCACAAAAAAAGAATAATTTAATATTCTTATCGTCGTGGTATACGATGATTTTCTACGGGATCTCTTTCGATAGATAATTGTTCTAAAGGAATCCCAAGAGTATCAGCAATATGACCTATGTAGTCAATCCTAACATTTCTTCTAGCATTTTCTAAATTAGATACATAAGTAGTGGTAGTTCCAAGTCCTTCTGCAAAATCTTCTTGGGACCAGTTCTTCTTAATTCTAAAATATACGATATTGTTAGCAAGAATCTTACGAGCACGATCTTTGTATTTACTCTTGATTATCATCACACCCTTTCTTCATAACTTACTAATATTGTAATAAGTTTATTACCTTTCAACCATACCAACTATGTAGTAAGGTACTTATAATAGTATTAGAAATAATGTGAAAAATATGACGAAAAAGTGCTAGAAGGTAGGCAAAAAAATATAGAAGATGAAAAGGAGCTAAAAGTATGAAAGTACAAAAAAACAATCTACAAGAGTATGCAGATAATATTTCAAAAAATTTTGAAGAAAGGATCAAAAAAATAAGAGCAATCGAATATCACTATGATTTATTTGATTTATTTAAAGAAATTGATAAATTGTCAAAAGAAGAAAAAACAATAACTTATGAAATGTTAATCAATGATTATTTAGAAAAAATAAAAGATTTGGATTGTAAAAAATATCTTGATAAAGAACACAATCGTGATATTGATGATATACTAGATTTTTTTGATTATGATTATTCAGAAAATAAAATTTTGGAAAGAAGTAATAATTGGGAATATACTTGTTGTGAAGCACAAGAAGAAGCTGAACACGTTGTCTTTGATCTTATTTCTAAAATGTTTAATCAAAAAGGAAGAACACTAATGTTACCCGTTACAATACAGTACATAGTTGATTATGGAATCAGTAGTGTTGTTCCAGATGAAGATATAGAAAAAGCTATTTTATGGATCATTTTAAAATTAGCGACTATCTATAATTATTATGCAGTAAACTAAAATAGTAGTAATAGTAGTATAAGTAGTAAATTAGCAGTACAAAAATACCTACTTTCTAAAACACTCAATAATGAGTGTTTTAATTTAACCTAAAAAGTGTTATAATTATAATGTAATTTTTTACTTGTAAAAAGGAGTTTGTTTATATGAAAAAGAAAAAAATGATTTTATTAGGATTACTACTACTAGTCATTGTTATTTTAGGCATAACAATGTGTAGTAAAAAAAGTGATAATAAAAAGAAATATCAAAATATAGTATGGTCTGAATTACAATTAAGTAAATATTTACCAGAGCCAAAAAGTACTTATGGCGAAATAGGAACAGATTTAAAAACAGCCCTATCAGTAACTCTCAAAAATATTAGTGAAGATGAATATAAAGATTATAAAGAAAAATGTATAAATTTAAAATATACTATTGAAAGTGACGAAACTCCAACTACATATTCTGCTTTTAACGAAGAAGGATATAAAGTTAGATTAGTTTTCAGTGATAAAGACTTTTATATACATTTAGATGCACCAGAAGAAATGAGTAAAATTGAATGGCCTACATCTGGACTAGGATCTAAACTTCCTGTTCCAAACTCTACATTTGGTAAAATTTCTTGGAATAACGATGAAACATTTATAGCTCATATTGGCAATACATCTCTCGAAGAATTAAGTAAATATATTGAAAAATGTGAAGAAATTGGATTTAATATTGATTCAATTAAAGATACTAAAATATATAAAGCATATAATAGTGAAAAATATGAGTTGTCAATATTGTATCTAGGAAATAACAATATTGAAATTAGTCTTCACGTTCCAAAAAATAATAATGACGATGATGACAATAATAATATAGAAGACAATAAAAACAATGACAATAATAATGTTGATAAAGATAATAACAACAATGGCAATGATAATGATATTGATAAAGAAGATAACAATAATAGCAATGATGATAATAATGTTAATAAAGATGATAATACAAGTAGTGATGATGATATAACAAAAGATAAATACTCTAGTACAAAATATAAGGAACAAGCAATGCAATTATTTGAAAAAGCTGGAAAAGCTCAATATCCTTATGGCATAAAATTTCATTGGATTACAGGAAAAATAGATGAAAAATATCAAGGCAATGGAAATTATTATTTTAGAATTGAAGTAACTGTGAAGAATGAATATGGCACAAAAAGAAAAGGAATAGCAACAGGATATATAGATTTGAAAACTAATTATATTGATTTTTCAGTTGGTTTAAATTAGGGACTATCATAAATTGATAGTTTTTTATTGAAATAAAAAAGAATAGAATTAAATCTATACTTCTAGTTATCAGTAAATTCTGTTGATTTTATTATCATTATTCTTTTGTGGTTTATGTCATCGGAGCAGTAGCTCCTGCTGGTCCAGTAGGCCCAGCAATAGTACTAGGAGCACCAGCTGGCCCAGTAGGTCCA